>NZ_JBSHAP010000165.1:0-17338 GCF_053611565.1 Kitasatospora sp. NPDC054795 | reverse complement strand
CCGCAGGTTCGGTGGGCGCGGTGGGCGCGGCGGGCGCGGCGGGCGCGGCGGGCGCGGCGGGCGCGGCGGGCGCCGGCTCCGGGGGTTCGGTGGTCACGGAAGTGGCTCCAGAGAAGGGGGAAGAGGAAGGGGAGGCATCGGGCGGGCGGTCCGTCGGAGCCGGGCTCAGCCGCCGGTGGTGAGCCACTCGCGCTGGCGCTTCATCAGCTCGTTCAGCAGCGCCTTGTCGGGCGTCCCCTTCACGTCGACGTCGACCGTGTACTGCACGTCGCCCTGGCTGGAGATGCCGCTCATCGATCCGGTGTAGGCCTGCTGCTTGGGGGCCTGCAGGTAGCCGTGGCCGCCCGGGTCCCCGTCGATGTCGAACGGGCTCAGCGACTTGACCTCGTAGCCCTTGACGAAGTCGCGTGCCGCCCCGGTGGAACCGAACTTCAGCAGGGTGACGGTGACTTCGGCCTTGCCGTCGGCGGTCCGGTACGTCCGGGTCGCGCCGCTCCTGTAGCCGTACGAGCCGAGGATGTCCATGATGCCGTCCTGCTTGCCGAAGAGCGCGGCGACGTCGTCGTTGGTCATGGTCATCCCGTCCGCGGGACCGTAGGACTCGCCGCCGGCCGGGAGGGGGAGCAGGAAGTAGCGCAGGTCGCCCTCGTGCTGGCCGTTCTTGACCGTGCCCTTGACGGTGCTGGCGGGGGCGGGTTCGGCCGGGGCGGCGGTGGGCACCGGGACGGGCGCGGCCGAGGGCGTCGCGGACGCGGTGCCACTCGCGGTGGGACTCGCACTCGCACTCGCGCTCGCGGCCACCCTCGACGGGGCGGGGGCGGCCGCGGCCGAGCGGGCGGCGGGCCTGCCGACGGCGACGGTCACCGCGGCGCTGGCCGCCGTGACGGCGAGCAGGCCGGCGGTGGCCAGCGCGACACCGACGGCGCGCGGCAGCCGGCGCGGGGCCTGCTGCGGCAGAGCGGTCGGCTCCGGCGGGGCGGTCGGAGCCGGCGCGGCGGTCGGCGTCGGCAGCGCTGCCGGCTCCGGTGCGGGCGCGGCGGCCGGCACCGGCGGCGCGGCGGCCGGCTCGGCCGGTGCCGGAGGTGCGGCGGCGGCACCCTCGTTCTCGGGCTCGGGCTCGGGCAAGGAAATCCCCCCAGGAAGAATGCGGAATCCCACGCGCGGGCCCCTCACGGGCGCCACTGCCCCAGCGGGTTCTCCGGGAATTCCGTCACGCGTGTCGGCAGGAATTATGAGAGGCAGCCGACACCGCTGCCAAAACGGTTAACCGCCACACTTTCCCCCAATGTTCGACGAATCGGACACACCGTGATCGAACCGCAATGGGCGCTGTCCTGCGGTGATGACACTGTGTCGACACATCGATTCGAACACGGCCTCCTCCCTCCCCGGCGGCCCGTGACGATGTCGCGGTCCCGTCACCGCTCGGCACGAAGGCGCGCCCGCGGGGCCGGGGCGGCGTCAAGAACGGGCAAGGACCGGGAGAAGGACGGGAAAAGAGGGGGGACGTTCCGCGACGAGGGGGGATCCGGCCGCCGGCGGGCGTGGCCGGCCGTGGTGGCGCTCGCGGCTCCGGCCGCCGCCGGAGCACCGGTGGTGTGGGCGTGGTCGCTGGACCGGCCGGTGGGCGCGGGGCCGCTGTGGCTGTGCGCCGCCGCACTGGCGGTGGGCGCGGCCGCCTCGGCCCGGACGGACCGAGGGGCGGTCCGGCGGGCGCGCGGCGCCGGCGGGGACGCAGCGGTCCGCGCGTGGGCGGTGGTGCTGCTCGCGGCCGTGTGGGGGACGGCGTTCGCGACGGCCCAGGCCGTCCACACCGTCCAGGTGCGGGCGCACGAGCCGCGCAGCGTCGCGGCGGTGGTGACGCACTGCCGGGCGACGGGCCGGCGGCCGGTGGAGGGCGGCGGTCTGGGCTCGAAGACGTACGGCTGCACCTACCGTTGGAGCGTGGACGGACAGGAGTTCAGCGAGGAGCGCCCGGTCGACGAGCCCTACCCGGACGGCCATGAGGTCCGGGCCTGGCTGGAGGACGGCGGGCGGATGGTCACCGGCCGGCCGAGCCCGGCGGCGGTCCCGTTCTGGATCGCGCCGGCCCTGCTCGGCCTGGCCGCCGTACCCTACGCCGCCGTCCGCCTGACCGCCCAGGTCCGGGAGGCGGACCGGTGAGCGGCGGCAGCGGGACCGGCCCGCGGTTCGCCGTCGGCCCCGGGTACGCGCTGTACCGGGGGCCGCTGGCCGACAGCGCCTTCCACCGGCACACCACCTTCCAGGTCGCCGTCGCGGGCGCCGCCCGCACGGTGGCCATCGACGACGACACCGGCCGGCGCCACCACGGGCCCGCGCTCGTGGTGCCGCCGATGGTGCGCCACCGGATGGCCCCGACCCGGGAGGTGCTGACCTTCTACGTGGATCCGCACTGCGCCTTCGCCGACCGGCTGCGCGCGGGCTGCGGCGACGGGGTCACCGTCGCCCCGCAGTGGCACGGCCTGACCGAGCGGGAGGTACGGCCGGACGGCGGGCTGCCCGCCACCGGGCTGGACCCGAGGCTGCGCGCGGCCATGGCGGCACTGGCCGACGGTCAGGAGCCGCTGGAGGGCCTCGCCGCGCGCGTCGGGCTGTCCCCGCAGCGCCTGCGGGCCCTGGCGCGGCGGCAGTTGGGGGTTCCGCTGGCGCGCTGGCGCAGCTGGCAGCGGCTGTCCCGGGCGGCGCTGGCGCTCGGCGAGGGGTGCTCGCCGGCGCAGGCGGCGTTCGCGGGCGGGTTCGCCGACCAGGCCCATTTCACGCGGTGGATGCGGGAGTTGACCGGGCTGACGCCCTCGCAGGTGCTGCCCGCGCTGCGCACGGCCGGGAGTGCGGTCGCTCAGGCGGGGCGGCGCGCGGTGTAGAGGGACATCGAACCGGTCACCGTCGCGACGGTCTCCGTCTCGCGCACGCCCTCGAAGCCCGCCTCGGCGATGAGGCGGGGCAGGATGCCGTCGGCGTTGGGCTGGGTGTCCTGCTTCCCGTCGGCGAACTGGACGATCCGGAAGGCCAGGCGCATGGCCGCCGTGCGCTGCCGCCCGTAGTCGGCGATCACCAGTTTGCCGCCGGGGCGCAGGGTGCGGTGCATGGCGGCGAGGATCGCCCGCTTCATCGGGACGGGGCACTGGTGGAGGACGAGGCTGGAGACGACGGTGTCGGCCGCTTCGTCGCCGACGACCTCGGCCACCGCGTCGCCCAGGCCGGTGCGGAAGTCGGGGGTGGCGCCGGCCGCGGCGGCCTTGCGGCGGGCCAGGCGCAGCACGGCGGGATCGGGGTCGACGCCGATGACGGTGGCCTGCGGTTCGGCGCGGTGCAGGAGGACGGCGAAGGAGCCGGTGCCGCAGCCGACGTCGACGATGACGTCACCGGGGCGGGGGGCGGCGTGCATGGCCAGCAGGCTGCGCCACAGGCGTTCGCGGGTGAGCGAGACGATGGGGTCGTAGAGGCCGAGGGCGAAGCGCCCGGCGGCGGGGGTGAAGGTGTCGCTCGGTGTCATGGGGCCAGTGTGGGCGGGCAGTTGGGGCGAGGTCTTGAACGAATCGCTCGCCCGCCGGGCGCCCGCGGAGGCTGCGCGGCGGCGGCCTGCGGCGCCGGGACCGCCGTCGCCCAGGACCCCGGCACGATACCGACCGGCACCGAGGCGGCCTGCCTCGCCCTGGTCCAGGGCTGTCTGGAGGGGGCCTACGGTGTCCCGGGCGACGAGCAGTACGCGGCCGACCGCAAGGGCTGCGACCTGCCGGTGAAACGCTAGGCGGCTTCGACCCGTCTGTGGCCGTCGGCCGTGACGGGCCGGGCGGTGCGCTCGCCGGCGGTGCGGGTGCGCTGCGGCGGGACCTGGTGTGCCGGGTGGACGTTCGCCGTGCGCCGGGCCCGTTCCTGCGGTGCGGCGGAAGGTGTCCGGGCAGCGGCGGTGCCCCTGCCGGTGGCGGTGCCCCGGCCGGCGGTGGTGGCGGGCGCGGTGGTCCGGGCCCGGTGGCGTCCGTCGTCGGTGCCGGGGGTGGCGGGTTCGCCGGCCGTGCCGAGGGAGACGAGGAGGTCCCGGATGCGCAGGCCCAGGTGCAGGGTCATGCGGTCCGCTCCGCTGTCCAGGTCGAACCCGGTGATCTCCTGGATCTGCCGCAGCCGGTAGTGCAGCGAGGTGCGGTGGATCCGCAGGGCGTCGGCGGTCCTGGTCGTCGATCCGGCGTGGTCGAGGAAGCAGCGCAGGGTCTCCGCCAGGCGGTGGCCTCCGCTGGATTCCAGCAGGGTACGCAGCGGCTTCGGGAGGAGTGACGTGTTCAGGGCGTGGTCGGGCAGTTGCAGGAGCACGGCGAGTTCGCCGAGTTCCTCCCAGGAGCCGATGTCGTTCAGGGCGGGTATCCGGCGTGCCGCGCGCACCGCGACGAGCGCCTGTTCGTAGGAGGCCCGGGCGGAGGAGAGGCCGCTGTGGTGGCCGCCGATGCCGATGACGGGAGCGGCCGAGGCGTCCAGGCGGGTGCCGAGGATGTCCAGGATGTGCCGGGACTGCTCCCGCAGTGCTTCGGTTTCCAGCGGCCGGTCGGCGAGTTGCAGCAGGACGACCCGGTCCGGGGTGACCGCGAAGGCGCCGTGGGCCGACCGGGTGCGCCGGAATCCGTCCAGCGCGCCGGAGAGCGCGGCCGCCACCTGCCCGGGCGACGCCTGGCAGCGCACCGCCTGCACGACGCTGACCACCGCGTGGGGGGCGTCCGGGAGCAGCCCGTCGTCCAGGAGCCGGCGGCGGGACTCGGCGCGGGTGGCGGGGTCCGGTCCCAGCAGCGAGAGGAGGAGTTCCTGTTCCCTGGCCCGCTCGGCGTCGGCCAGGAGGTGGTCGGCGTACAGCTGGCCGACGATGGCGGGCGTGGCCCGGGCGATGGCCTCGGTCTCCTCGGGGGTCAGGGTGGCGTCCGGTGCGATGACCATCAGCAGGCCGAGGAAGTGGCCTCGCTCGCGCAGTGGCACGCAGTAGCGGGGAAGCAGCCCGAGATCGTCGCGGCCCTCCAGGAATCCCGGCCTGGACCACCGGGTGACGCCCTGGTCGAGGACGTGGCGGGCGGCTTCGCTGTCCGTCCGTCCCTGCAGCAGGCTGTGAACGCGGGCCCGGTCCGCGTCGTCGAAGTGCCGGGACGCGCAGACGCTCGTGACCGAGGGGTCGACCAGGGCCACGGACCGGCGGAGCGACTCCGCGAGTTCCCCGATCAGCTGTCGCAGCGCGGCACTGCCGACGGGGGCTCGCCGCCGTTGTTCGGTCATGGCAGTCCTCATTCGTGGTCGTCCCGGTGCGGTGCGGGGCCGGCGGAGTCGGAATCCGGCGGCGGCATCCCGTGCGCCGGTCCCGGTCCCGGGCCCGGATCGCTCCGGTCCCGCTTGCCCCTGGGACACCGTGACACCACCGCGATGCCCCACGGTGCACGGCTCCTGCCCGTGTCTGCGGGGATGGCCCGGGCCTGGTGCCATCCGGTGCGGAACTGCCCCAGGCTGATCCCCCGGCCCGTCGTGTGCGGCCGGTGAACCGTCCCTGCGGAGGAGTGCTCGTGCCCGAAGACGTCCACGTTCCCCGGATGGCGCCCGTCCTCGGGCGGCAGACGCGTGCCTTCGTCGAGTCCTGCCCGTGGCCGGGTCCCCCGCAGGGCGACGGCGCCGCGGCGAGGGAGCGCATGGCGGCGCTGTGGGACGGCGGCGGCCGCGAGGAGCCCGAGGTCGAGGAGGAGTGGCTGGCCGTGCCGAGCGGGGACGGGGGCCGGATCCGGGTGCGGATCCTGCGTCCCGCGGAGGCGTGCGAGCCGCTGCCGGTGGTGCTCTACCTGCACGGGCTCGGCTGGATGCTGACCGACGCCCACGCGCACCGGCAGCTGCTGGTGGACCTGGTGCTCGGGGCGGACGCGGCCGTGGTGGTGCCCGAGTACGACGCGCCGGAGCACGCCCGTCACCCGCATGCCGTCGAGCGGGCGTACGCGGTGGCCCGGTGGATCGCCGGGCACGGCGTGGGCTGCCGGCTCGACGGGAGCAGGATCGCGGTGGTCGGTGCCAGCGCGGGCGCCCAGCACGCGGCCGCGCTCACCCTCCTGGCGCGCACGCGCGGCGGCCCGCGCCTGCGCCACCAGGTGCTGGTCTGCCCGGTGACCGACGCGGCGATGGACACCCCGTCCTACCGCCGGTTCGCCGAGGGGTACTTCCTGAGCAGCGCCGCCATGCGGGAGTACTGGCAGCAGTACGCGCCGGACCCGCGGGACCGCGTCCAGGGCGCCGTCTCACCGCTGCGCGCGCCCGTGGAGTGCCTGGTGGGGCTGCCGCCGGCGCTGGTCATCACCGCGGAGGCCGACGTCCTGCGGGACGAGGGCGAGGCGTACGCGGCGCGGCTGCGGCAGGCGGACGTCCCGGTCGTGTCGGCCCGCTACCACGGCACGATCCACGGATTCGTCCTGTTCGACCGGCTGCGCGGCACGGAGGCGTCCGGGGCGGCACGCATCCAGATCACGGACGCCCTGCACACCGCCCTGCACCCGTGAGGTCACTCGGGGTCGTCCACCGGGTCGTCCACGGGCCCGTCCACGGGGACGGCGCCGCCGAGCCGCCGCCACTCGCTCGGGGACACCCCGCTGGCCGCCTGGAAACGGCGGCTGAAGTGGCTCGGGCTGCTGAACCCGCACCGGGCGGAGACCGCGGCGACGGTCAGGCGGTCGTAGCGTTTGGAGGCCAGCATGCGCCGCGCCTTGCCGAGCCGCTCCTCGATGAGCCACTGCTCCAGGCTGATCCCGGCACCGCTGAGCAGCGTGTAGAGCCGGCGCACCGAGACGGCGTGCTCGGCCGCGATCCGTTCCGGCGTCAGGTCGCGGTCCGCGAGGTGGGAGCGAGCGAAGGCCAGGATCCGGGTGAGCAGGGTGTCGTCCATCGTCGACCTGACCTCGGCGCTCTCCTCGGCGTGCGCGGCCGACGTGAGCAGCGCGCGCACGAGTTCCGTCGTGGCGGCCCCCAGGGCCTGCGCACCGGGGTCGGCCTCCAGCCGGCCGGGATCGCGCCACAGGCCCTGCAGGTGCTGCAGCACCAGGCCGTGGAGCGGGCTGGAGCGCAGCCGCTGGGAGGCCCGCACCACGTCGTCGACCGGCACGCCGAGGCGGTCCATGTCGAACATGATGGCCTGGGAGGCGCCGTCGCCGGACCAGCCGTACACGCGGGGCGACAGCTCGTGGAAGACGCAGATGTCGTCGGAGCCCAGGAGTACCCGCCGGCCCGCGACCTCGGCCCGGTGGACGCCCAGGGGCTGGAGCGAGACCGAGACGATGGGGCTGCTGCGGTGGTGGTGCACGTGCTGGGCCGTGCGCCGCACCTCGAAGCCCGAGTTCCGGGTGGCGAAGAGGTCGAGGCCGCCGACGCGCCACATTTCCATGCGGGCGTGGATGCCGGTCTCCGGTTCCTCGTGGGCGACGTCGTTGGGCACCAGCGAATCCGTCAGCGCGTGGTGGAACGCGTCCACGCGCTCACGGGGCGACACCGTGTCGAGGTCGAGCAGCAGCACACACCCTCCCGAAAGGACCGAATTCGGCCAGTCTGCCGCACCGGTGGGCGCTCCCGGCCGCGGCGGACGCCCGGGGCGGATGCTGTGCGCTCTCGGTCAAGCGGGCGTGCGCTCTCAGGTCAGGCGGGCGGCCCCGCGTGGTACGCGGGGCCGCCCGGCGAGAAGCGCTTCAGGAGGCGGCCGGAAGACAGACGGTCCCGTGCGGTCGATCTCTCATGTCGGCTTCGGCCGTGGTTCGAGCCTTCTTGCCGACCCGCCGTAGAAGTTGTCTGTGCTCGCAAGTGAGCGTTGTTCCGGAATCACTTCGTCCCTACCAGGCATGCCAGAGCGCATCGTGACGGTGGCGGACCGGAGGGATGTCCGCACCGTCGATGTCGTGGCCGGCGCGGTGCAGTCCACGGATCCGCTGGGCTTCGAGCCGGCCCTGCAGCCGCGCCCGGCTTTCGGCCGTGGCGATCTCGACGGAGAACGAACCTGTCCTGCAGTCGAGCGCCACCGACAACCGGAAGGTGATCCGATGCCGTGCCTTCTCGGGGGCGGGGCGACGGCCTTCGCGGGCAGCCCGGCCCAGTTCAGCGCGGGCGTAGCGGAGGTCGTACAGGGACATGGACTCCGATGCGCGTTCCTGGACGCGGAGTTGCCTGGGAGTCGTGCGGACGGTTCGGGACATCAAGAGCCTCCGTGAGGCCCTCTGGGCTCTCCAGAGGTACCTACGGCGGGTGCGGTCTGGTCAGCACGACTCGGCCCCTCATCGGTCGGGAGGATCTACCCGACAGCACGGTAGTCACGCGGAGGCGTGGAGGCCCGGGTTTTCCGCTCGCCCCCGCTGCGGAGCCAAGCCGCTCCACACTGGAAAGGCCCGGGCGGCCCCGCGCACTCCGCGGGGCCGCCGGCAAGAAAAGCTTCAGGAGCCGACAGGAAAGTCGCCCGCCTGGACACCCCCGACGAAGGACTGCCACGCATCGGGAGTGAACGCGAGAGCCGGCCCATCAGGATCCTTGCTGTCCCGGACCGGAACGATGCCGATGGCGCCCTCGGCGACCTCGACGCAGTCGCCACCGGAGGGGTTGCTGTAGCTACTCTTGCGCCAGTTCATGCTCTGTACCCTTCTGTCACCAGCTTCTGCATCCAGGAGATGGAGTCCTCCGGAGCCATCGCCAGCGACGTTAGTTGGTTGAAGACAGTCTCGTATCGAACGATGTCTACCTTCTTCTCGATGTAGAGGCTGCTGCTGACCGACTCACAGAAGGCAACCTCGCCAGGCACGTCCGAGAAGGAGAGTATGCGGAAATTCGTGCCCATCGCCGCGTGAGCACCCACGCTGAACGGAATCACCTGGATGGTGATATTGGGCAGTTGCGCAAGCTCGACCAGGTGGCTGACCTGCTTCGTCATCACCTGAGCGCCGCCGACCTCGCGCCGGAAGGCGGCCTCGGAAAGCACGGCGTGTACGGCGAGTGGTTCCGGATTCCGGATGAGCTCTTGGCGTTGCAGCCTGAGCTTCACCCGCCGTTCGATGTCTTGGCCGTTGTTCTGCTCCGACCAGAAGGTCCGAAACACTTCGCGCGCGTAGCCGGCGGTCTGAAACAGCCCAGGAACCAACTCGGACTCATAGGAGCGAACCCGGGCAGCGTCGGCCTCAAGACCCACGTAGGTCTGGAACCAGTCCGGCAGTGTGTCCGTGTAGTCGTGCCACCAGCCGCGTTGTGTGCTGCGGCGAGTCAGCGAGATCATCTGCCGCAACTCGGCCTCGTCGCGCACGCCGTACAGTTCGAGCATCGCGCGAACATCGGATTCCTTTAGGGGCGTCTGACCCGACTCGATCCGCGACACCTTGGATGCACTGAAGCCGAGTTCGTCCGCAACGGACTTGGCCTGGCGCCCGGTCCGTTCGCGCAATCGCCGCAGCTCGGAGCCGAGCCTACGGCGCAGCACAGTTGGACTGTCCACGCTCGCCGCTCCCTCTTGGTTGACGTCGGGTCACAGTCTGCCACCTCCCTGGGTGATCACACGAATCTTGCGACACCATGCAATTGCACGGAAGCGCGCTTGCATAATTTAGCCATTGCAGAGCATGCTACAGGGAGTAGCGCTTCGGGTCTCCTGAGTGACAGCAGCCCGGCCTACTGCCGGGCATCCCCATGCCTCCGCCCGGCCCAGCATGGCTTCAAACTTCGTGCCTGGAAGGTGACTTCGCCATGTCCTCCCACTCCTCCACCGCCTGGCTGCCGCGCAGCCGCCGCGCTCCCGGCGAGGGGCGCCTGCACCTTGCCGAGCTCCTCGGATGCGCCCCGAACGGGGCCCGCTTCCTCGACCCGGGGCTCCTGATCGTCTCGGAGCTCGTCACCAACGCCCTCCTGCACGGCACGCCGGTGGGGCACCTCATCTACCTCGCCCTCGACCTCGACCCCGCGCGCCTGCTCATCGAGGTGCACGACGCCCGGCGGGACCGCGAGCCCGTCCTGCGCGCGCTCACGCTCGACGGCGAGGCCGGGCGCGGCCTCCACCTCGTCAAGTCCCTCTCCACCCGCACTGGTTGCTCCTCGCGCGAGCACACTGGCAAGATCGTCTGGTGCGAGGTGGCCGCGTGAGGGACGACCACGACGTCCTCGTCGAGCTGCCGGGCCACCACCCGCCCGCCGTCCACACCCTCAACGCCGATGCCCTCGAACGGATCTGGGACTCGGTCTGTCACCTGCCGATGTCCCGCTTCCAGCACTACGTCCTGGAGCGCCGTCTCACCGGCCCCTGCGCCCGGCGCGACATCATCCGCGACCTCGCCGACGCCCCCGCCCTCTCCCTCCCCCTCGGCGACCGCGAACTCCGCATCAGCTGGGCGAACACGGACCGGTAGCCATCCGGCCCGGGCTCCGCCGCATCGCCGAGTCGCTCCCCTCCGACGGCGGCCGCGAACACCACCCCGCGTGAGAAGTCGGCCGGTTCGACTTCTCACGCCGAACCGCACCGAACCGAACCGCACCGAGCAGCACTTCGCACCCCCCGCTCAGAGCCACCCCCGCCGCGCGGCCTGCACCCCCGCCTGGAAGCGGGTGGTGGCGCCCAGGTGCGCCAGCAGCGTCGACACCCGGCGCACCACGGTGCGCCGCCCCACCCCCAACCGGCGGGCGATGGCGTCGTCGGTGGCACCTCCCGCCATCAGCGTCAGGATCCGCCGGTCGCGTTCGTCGATGCGCAGGTCGACCTCCGCCATCGACGCGGGCACCGCCAGGCGCCACAGCGTCTCGAACACCCCGCTCAGCGCGGTCAGCAGTCCGGAGGGCCGGATCAGCAGCGAGACGACCCCCGGGCGGTCGTCGGCGGGCAGAGTGACGATGGCCAGGTCGTCGTCGCCGATGGCGAGTTTGAGCGGCGGCTCGTCCAGGGTGCGGGCCTGCTCCCCCGCCTCGATCATCCGGGCCATGTTGGGTCCGACCACCGGGTCCTGGAACGCGCACCCCTGGTAGATCACCCGGTAGTTGACGCCCGCGGCCATCCGGCGGCGCTGCAGTACCTCCTGGTCGAGGTAGTGGGCGGGGCTGCCGGAGTACGGCGGCACGTCGATGACCCGTAGCTGGTGGCGGGCCGCGAGTTGGAGGCGGCGGCTGGCGGCCAGCACCTCGGCGGGGTCCTCGACCACCTCCAGGGCGCCGTAGCTGCCGGTGTCGCGGCGGGCGAAGCGGTAGAGCCGTTCCAGTTCGGCGCCGGCCCGTCGGGCGGTGGCCTGGCGCAGCGCGTCGTGCTGCAGCACCGCTTCGACGACCCGGGCGGGTGGCAGTGCCTCCCAGGCGTGGTCGCGGTCGTCGGCGCTGTCGGTGGTGTCGAAGGCCACCGCGACGCCCTCGTCGGCGAGGTCGCGCAGGACGGCGAGCACAGCGTCCTCGTCCAGGCCGCTCTCGCGGGCGAGTTCGGGCACGCGGGCCCGTGGCCGGCCGACCAGGCCGTGGTAGACGCGGCCGCGTTCGGAGTCCGGTTCCAGCACGTCGTGCACGACGCCCCCCAGTCATCGCGTCCCGCCGCCATGTCATGTCCAGGGCAGGCCCGGGGGAGCCTACCCGCGCCGGCGGCGCACATGCGCCAGTGGCCCAGGTGCGCCGCCGGGGGCCCTGGCGCCGGGGCGGGGCCACTGACAAGAGTTGTCGGCGATCAGTCAGATCACCGAAGATCGCCAAAGGTCGCTGAAGGTCGAGGACGCCCATGCCCCCTGCCCGGCTCCGGCGCGCCCGCGCGGCTCTCGCCGCCCTGGCCGCCTGCCTGCTCCCGCTCGCCGCGACGCCCGCGGCCTCCGCCGCAGCGGCGCCCGCGCTCCCCGCACCCGCCTCGCCCGCCGTACGGGCCGGGGCAGACACCGACGCGCCGCCGCCGCTGACCGACGGCTTCGGGCTGACCCAGGTCGGCGCCGCCACCGGCACCGCCACCAACTTCGTCATCACCGTCACCACGGCGAAGGTCGCCGGGCCGCACACCATCCGCATCCTGCTGCCCGCCGACTACGCGCAGCGGCCCGACAAGCGCTACCCGGTGCTGTACTTCCTGCACGGCGCCTCGGACAACCCGAGCGACCCGGCCCTGGCCTACCCCGCGCTGACCGCCGCCCAGTCGATGATCACCGTCATCCCGGACGGCGGCCTGCGCGGCTGGTACACCGACTGGCTCGACCAGAACACCGCCGCCGGCGCCCAGAACTGGGAGACCTTCCACCTCACCCAGGTCCTGCCCTTCGTCGACGCCAACCTGCGCACCCGCACCGACCGCGCCCACCGGGCCGTCGGCGGGCTGTCCATGGGCGGCTTCGGCGCCCTGCACTACGCCCAGGACCGCCCCGACCTGTTCGGCCAGGTCCTCACCATGTCCGGCGCCAACGACCTCTCCACCGACGAGATGATCATCCGCGGCGCCGTGGTCGCCACCCTCACCAACGCCGGCACCGTGCTCTGCGGCCCCAGCGACGGCCACCCCTGCGGCCTGGACTTCGGCCCCACCGTCTCCAGCGACGCCGTCTTCGGCACCCCGTACCCGGTGTTCAACGCCGACTGGCGCTGGAACGCCGCCGACCCCGTCGCGCGCGCGGCCCTGCTGGAGCACACCGGCATCGCCGTCTACACCGGCAACGGCAACAACAACCCCGCCGACATGGAGTTCTGGGCCGAGGGCACCGCCAAGCGCCTCAAGCAGCGCCTGGACGCACTCGGCCTGCCGTACCGCTACGTCGGCTACGGCGACGGCACCGGCTGGGGCGCCGACTGCCACGGCGGCCACACCCCGGGCTGCTGGGCGCAGGACCTTTCGGACTACGTCCCGCGCCTGGAGGCGGCCTTCGCCGCCGCGCCCTGAGCCTCCCCCTTCCTCCCCCGCCCCTTCCTCCTCTCCCCGACGAAAGGAAACCCCTTGCCCACCACGACCCCCGGCCGTACGGCGCCCTGGCTGCGCCTGTTCGCGGCCCTCCTGGTGACCTGTTGCGCCGCCCTGGGCCTGACCGCCGCGCCCGCCCGCGCCGCCGCGGCCACCCCGGCCGCCGCGCCGGCCCCGCTCGCCGCCTGCGCCTCGCCGCAGCAGTGCCTGACCATCAAGTCGCTCAGCAACGGGCGCCAACTCGACGTCCAGAACGGCAACATGGGCGACGGCGCCTACATCGTCACCAACTCCGCCCCCGGATACCACCAGTCCTGGCGGCTGAACGTCGACCCGTCCGACTCCTCCTTCACCATCGTCAACAACGACACCGGCAAGTGCATCGACCTGGCCTTCTTCACCCCGGCGCTGCGCCAGCAGAGCTGCGCCGGGCAGGCCAGCCAGCGCTGGTACTTCCAGCCCGCGGCGGCCGGCGGCGCGGACTCGTTCATGATCCGCCACGCCGGTGACAACACCTGCCTGGACCTGCTGCTCGGCGGCAACTACGACGACGCCTGGACCGACCAGTACAGCTGCAACGGCACCGTCAACCAGCAGTGGTCCACCGGCTTCGCCCAGGCCGCCCGCAACCTGGCCGTCGACCACGGCGCCAAGCAGTGCCAGAAGGACCCCTCCAGCTGCTCCTGGGCCACGAAGAGCGAGGCCCCGGCCGCGCCGCTGCCGCGCGCCTGCGCCTCCGCGGTCTGGTTCAACAACACCAGCAGTGCCGTCCAGCAGTCCTTCGCGGTCACCGACGACAGCGGCTGGTCCAACACCATCGGCGCCGACATGGGCACCCAGATGTCCGCCGGCGCCCCCGGCAACGTCCTGACCGGGACGATCAGCTCCTCGCTGAAGTACAGCAACGAATGGCACGGGTCGCGGAGCGTCAACAACAGCGTGACCGTCACCGTCCCGACCCAGCAGTACGGCTGGGTGACGCTCGCCAAGATCGCCCGCAAGGTCACCGGCACCTGGACCTTCGACGCCCACGGCATCCCGTGGACCGCCGAGGACACCGTCACCGTCCCGCTCAGCTCCGACCCCGTCGCCGGCGCCACCCTCTACATCGCCAACACCAGCGCGACGTTCAGCAGCTGCTCCTGACACCGCGCCCGCTCCACGGCCGCCGCCCGCGCACCGCGCCGGGCGGCGGCCCCGCGTTTCCGGCCGGTCGGCAGGGCCGCCCGGACGTGCGCCGCAGCGCAACCCGCCTTACAGTGCCCCGGCTCACCCCGCCAGCGCGGCCGTGACCTGCGCGTTCACCCAAGCTGCGGGCGGACGGACCTCTGGCTAGCCTGGTCGTCGGGTGGGTGCGAAGCATCGCCGTGCCCACCGGCCCCCGGAGGCCCAGCGGCCGGTGCGACCCACAGGAACCCACAGGGACCCACAGGGCTTCCGGCGTCGTCCGCGGAAGAACCCGCGCACCTCTCGGACCACCTCACAAGGGACAACCCGCATGAGAGTGACAACCATGTCTCCTGCCAAGCGCATCGCGACCGCGGCCGTCGCCGCCGTCCTGCTGGGCGCCACCCCCGGCCTGGCCACGGCCGCCACCCCGCAGACCGCACTTCCCTCCCAGCTGACCGGCGAATGGCACCAGTTCAAGATCTACCCGCTCAACCTCCCGGCCAGGAACCTGGACGTCGACAGCGCCGGCAGGGCCGTCGTGGCCGTCGTCGACCCCGAGAGCGCACGCCAGCAGTGGAGCCTGAGCAACATCGGCGGACTGCCGCTCATCGAGAACAGGGCGACGGGCACGTGCCTGACCGCGCCGGACGACACCCTGGATGCCGTCACCGTCCGGGCCTGCGACAGGAACAACCCGAACCAGCGGTGGGACGTGCACTTCGTGACGGCCGGCCAGGTGGCGATCTCACCGAAGGCCCACCCCCGCCTCGCCCTCACCGGGGGCACCCAGGCCGGCAGCAACACAGCCCTCCTGCGGATCTACGCGGCGCAGCACAACCAGCAGTGGTCCATGCGGTCCGTGAAGTAGTGGCCCTCCCGGGCGGCCCCCGCCCCCCGGCAGGCCCCTCGACGCCCGCGGCACCCCCCGTGACCTGCGTGTTCCCCCGGAGCTGCGGACGGACCGACCTCTGGCTAGCCTGGTCGGGTGGGCACGGGGCATCTCCGTGCCCACCGGGCCCCGCCGGCAGGACGGTGAACGGGTCCGCCCCCTCGCACCACCCCCGGCGCGGCCCACGGCCCCGTGACCCGCGGGGCTTCCGGCGCCACCCGCCGAGGAACCCGCACGCCTCTCGGACACCCCACAAGGGAAAACACATGAGAGTGACAACCATGTCTCCTGCCAAGCGCATCGCGACGGCGGCCATCACCGCCGTACTGCTGGGCGGCACGCCCGGCTTGGCGACGGCAGCCACCGGAACGGCCGGATCCCAGGCCCCGCAGCAGACGACGCAACCGTCCAAACAGACCGACAACTGGAACCAGCTCCGGGTCTGGCCGCGGGGTGACGACTCGGCCAGGAACCTGGAGGCCGGCCGCGGCGGCCGCGTCATCGTGGCCACCCCCGAGCGCAACAACGACCGCCAGCAGTGGAGCCTGAGCACCGTCGCCGGGAAACAGCTCATCAAGAACAAGGCGACAGGCACCTGCCTGACCGCACCGAACGGCTCCCGCGGCCCCGTCACGCTCCGGCCCTGCGACCGGAACGACATGAACCAGCAGTGGACCGTACGGAACGTGGGGCAGGGCAAGGTCAGGATCTCCCCCGCCACCCACCCCGACCTCGCCCTCACCGGCGGCACCAGGCTCGGCAGCGCCGTCGCCCTGCGGATGTACGACGGGGCGCGCTCCCAGCAGTGGAGCACGGTCCCCCCGGGATCCTGAGCCCCGGGCCGACCGCCGGTCCCCTGACGGGCCGGCCGGAGCCGCCGCCCGCGAACGGTCCCCCGTCGAACCATTTCTGACCCGCCGTCAGATCTCCTGGCAGCCGCCCAGGCGGGTCAGCGCCTCGCGCACCGCCAGGCGCCCGGCGGTGCGGAAGGAGTACTCGCGCGAGTCGACCAGGTGCACCACGGTGTGGTGCACCACCAGCGCCAACGCCACCGGGGTGCCGGGCAGTTGCTCGGACAGCTCCGCGCGCACGCCCTCCGCCAGGGCGGCGTGGAAGCGCTCCAGGTCCCCGGGCTCCGGGTCGCCCCGGACCGTCGCGTCCGGGGCGGACTCGACGCGCAGGCCCTCCTCCCAGGGCTCGAAGTCCACGGTGACGATCGCGACGTCGCCCGGGCAGCTCGTCTGGTGGACGTAGCGGGCCCGTACGCCGCGGACCGGGCGGGGCGGGAAAGCCTGCTGCTCGGCGGTCACCGGGTCAGGAGTGCTCGATCTCGACGGAGGTGATCACCACGTCCTCGACCGGGCGGTCGGCCTCGGTGGGGGTGGTGGCGATGGCGTCGACCACGGCCCTGGAGGCGGCGTCGGCGACCTGGCCGAAGATGGTGTGCTTGCGGTTGAGGTGGGCGGGGGTGCCCACCGTGACGAAGAACTGCGAGCCGTTGGTGCCCGGGCCGGCGTTGGCCATCGCGAGCAGGTACGGCTTGGTGAAGAACAGCTCCGGGTGGAACTCGTCCGCGAAGGAGTAGCCCGGGCCGCCGGCGCCGGTACCGGTCGGGTCGCCGCCCTGGATCATGAAGCCCGCGATCACCCGGTGGAAGAGCGTGCCGTCGTAGTACGGGCCCTGGCCCGGCCCGCCGGTGCGCGGGTCGGTGTACTCCCGGGTGCCCTCGGCGAGTTCGGCGAAGTTGCGGACCGTCTTCGGCGCGTGGAACGGGAACAGCTCCAGGCGGATCGGGCCCGCCGTGGTGTGCAGGGTGGCGAACCGGGCAGTGGCCACTGGGTGACTCCTCGGGTACGGCTGACGGGTGGGGCCCGTGCGGCCCGGTACGGTGACCTGGGCCGTTCGGCTACCGCATCCTGGCACAGCCTCCGCCTTCGCGGCCGAACCGGGTGGGACGATCCGGACGTCGGACGTAACAGGACGTCGGGCGAAAGGCGGGTGGTCGTGATGGTCGGCGCGGTTCTGGTGGGAGTGCTGGTCCTGGTCGTCGCGGGGTGCGGCTGCGTGGTGTGGGCCGACCGCGGCGGGCCGCCCTGGACCCGGGTGGTCGCGGCCCTCACCCTCGGCGCCGGGAAGGCGGTGCGCAGCTACCAGCGCCGGCGGCCCCGCCGGGTGAACAGCAGCGGCGGGGACGGTGGCGGCGACGACGGCTGAGCCGCCGTCCGGGGAGGGCCGGACGGACCGACCCGGACGTGACGCGTCCCCGGCCGCCGGGGCTGCACCGGCCCCCACCTCCACGCCCAGGTCGTCGAGCGCACAGGCCGACGTGCTGGGCCGGTCCGCGTTCTCGACGTCGTCACCGGCCTTCTCCGAGGTGCTGCAGGCGGTCAGCAGGAGAG
>NZ_JBSHAP010000164.1:0-17940 GCF_053611565.1 Kitasatospora sp. NPDC054795 | reverse complement strand
AGTGGGAGCTGGTCGGGGGGCCGCCGCCGTTACCGGTCCGGTGACTACCGCTTGCGCAGCTCCCGGACCGCCTCGTCCAGCCGCTGCCCGAAGTCGGCGTCGGCCTTGCGGAAGTTGTCGACCGCCCGCTCCACGATGTCCTCGCGGTCGGCGGAGACCTTGGCGATGAAGCCCGCCAGGTTGCCGATCAGGCGCTGCTTCTCCTCCTCGGAGAACAGCCGGTACAGGTCGCCGGCCTGCACGAAGTCGTCGTCCTCGGCGTGCGAGGGCGCGGCGTGGGTGCCGGTGGGGCCGTCGACGGCGGTCGCGGCCCACAGCGGACGGCCGGTCTGCACCGGGCCGCCGAAGCTGTTCGGCTCGTAGTTCTTCTGCCGGCCGTGGCGGCCGTCGTACAGGTGGCCGTCGCGGCTGTTGGTGCGGGCCTCGGTGGCGTGCGGACGGTTCACCGGCAGGTGGTCGGCGTTGATGCCGACCCGGTAGCGGTGGGCGTCGGCGTACGCGAACAGGCGGCCCTGGAGCATCTTGTCCGGGGACGGGCCGATGCCGGGCACGAAGTGCGCCGGGGAGAACACCGACTGCTCGACCTCGGCGAAGACGTTGTCGGGGTTGCGGTTGAGTTCCAGCTTCCCGATCTCGATCGGCGGGTAGTCGGCGTGCGGCCAGACCTTGGTCAGGTCGAAGGGGTTGAAGCGGTAGTTCGCCGCGTCGGCCGCCGGCATGATCTGGACCTGAACCGTCCAGCTGGGGAACTCGCCGCGCTCGATCGACTCGCGCAGGTCGCGCTGGTGGCTGTCCGGGTCCTCGCCGGCGAGGGTGTTGGCCTCGGCCTGGGCGAGGTTGCGGATGCCCTGGTCGGTCTTGAAGTGGTACTTGACCCAGAAGTGCTCGCCGGCCTCGTTCTGCCACTGGTAGGTGTGCGAGCCGTAGCCGTTCATGTGCCGGTACGAGGCGGGGATGCCGCGGTCGCCGAACAGCCAGGTCACCTGGTGGGTGGCCTCGGGCGACAGGCCCCAGAAGTCCCAGACGTTGTCCGCCTCCTGGGAGCCGGTGTACGGGTCGCGCTTCTGGGTGTGGATGAAGTCGGGGAACTTGAGGGCGTCCTTGATGAAGAACACCGGGGTGTTGTTGCCGACGAGGTCGTAGTTGCCCTCCTCGGTGTAGAACTTCAGCGCGAAGCCGCGGGGGTCGCGCACCGCGTCGGCCGCGCCGAGGTTGCCCGCCACCGTGGAGAAGCGCAGGAACGTCTCGGTCTGCTTGCCGACCTCGGAGAGGAACGCCGCCCGGGTCCAGGGCGTCACGTCGGCGGTCACGGTGAAGGTGCCGTACGCGCCGGCGCCGCGGGCGTGCACCACGCGCTCCGGGATTCGCTCGCGGTTGAAGTGCGCGAGCTTCTCGAACAGCAGCTGGTCCTGGATGAGCGCCGGGCCCCCGACGCCCGCCGTCTCGGTGTTCTGGTTGTCGGCGACGGGGGCACCCGCCTCCGTGGTCAGGGTCGGGCGCTGCTCGTCCTGGATCGTCATGGGAGTGCCTCCGCGGTGTCCGGTCGTGATGACACGATCCTAACTTGGACTTTGTCCAAGTCAATACTGGAACCAATCCCGGAGCTTGACCTACTCTGGATGGCATGAGCGACCTGCTGGAGAGACTGCGCGCACGGGGCTGGCGGCTGACCTCGCAACGCCGGGTCGTGGCCGAGGTCCTGGACGGCGACCACGTGCACCTCACCGCCGACGACGTGCACGCCCGCGCGGCGGCCCGGCTGCCGGAGATCAGCCGCGCCACCGTCTACAACACGCTCGGCGAACTCGTCGCCCTCGGCGAGGTCCTGGAGGTCGCCGCCGACGGCCGCGCCAAGCGCTACGACCCCAACGCGCACCGCGCCCACCAGCACCTGATCTGCTCGGGCTGCGGCGCCATTCGCGACGTCCACCCACAGGGCGACCCGCTCGCCGCCCTCCCCGCCGCCGAGCGCTTCGGCTTCGCCGTCACCGCCGCCGAGGTCACCTACCGCGGCCTGTGCCCGAACTGCCGCCCCTGATCAAGAAGTTGCACTGATCAGGGAGTTGCGCCGACCGGCGGGACAAACGGATCGGGGGCCAACCGGATCGGCGGGACAAGCGGATCGGGGGCCGCTCGAATCGGGAGGCTACGCGCTCAACTCGGCGTTCAGCGCGCCCAGCAGCCGCCCGGCCCGTTCGGCCACCTCGGCCGGACCGGAGCCGATCGCCCGCCGGCACCAGTTCTCCGCCTGCATCGGCTCCCCGCGGCGCAGTGCCAGCAGCGCCAGCCGCAGCGCCGCCCGGCCGTGCCCGGCGTCGGCGGCCCGGGTGTACCAGAGCATCGCCTCGGCCTCGCTGTCCTGCCGGGCCAGCAGCAGCCCCAGGTTGAACGCGGCACTGCGGCTGCCCGCCTCGGCGGCCCGCCGGTACCAGCTCTCCGCGATCTCCAGCGCCCCGCGCTCGGCCGCCCGCACGCCCATCCGCACCTGCGCCCGGCGGTGCCCGGCGTCGGCGGCCAGCGCGTACCAGTGCTCGGCCTCGGCGTCCGCGTCCCCGCGCCGGTCCAGCAGCGAGGCCAGCCGGAACGCGCCCTCGGCCGAGCCTCCGGCCGCCGCCTGCCGGTAGCGCTGCAGCGCCCCGGCCAGGTTGCCGCGCTGCTCCTGGACGACCGCGAGCTGCAGGGCCGCCTCGCCGTGCCCCTCGGCCGCGGCGCGCGCGTACCACTCCTGGGCCTGCTGCTGCTCGCCGCGCCCGGCGTGCAGCACGCCGAGGTTGAACGCGCCGTCCACGCTGCCGGCCTCGGCCGCCTTGGAGAACCAGGGCTGGGCGCCGGACTCGTCGCCGCGCTGCAGCAGCACCACGGCCAGCGCGTTGCAGGCCTCCCGGTGCCCGGCGTACGCGGCCCGGCGGTACCACTGCTCGGCCTGCTGCTCGCGGCCGGTGCCGGCGCAGAGCAGGCCCAGGTTGAAGGCGCCGTTCTGGTCGCCCGCGTCGAGTGCGGCGCGGTACCAGCGCTCGGCCGCGGCGGCCTCGCCGCGGCTCGCGTGCAGCGCGCCCAGGGCGTTGGCGGCGTTGCCGTCCCCGGCCTCGGCGGCCTCCTGCCACCACTCGGCGGCGGCCGCCACGTCCCCGGAGTCGCGCAGCAGGAAGCCCAGCGCGCAGGCCGCGCGCGGCTCCCCGTTCTGCGCTGCCTGCCGGTACCAGCGGGCCGCCTCCTCCAGCAGCGACTGGTCGGTGCGGGCGCGCTCCTCCAGCAGCACGCCCAGGCGCAGCGCGGCGCGGGCGTGGCTGCGGGCGGCGGCGGTGCGGTACCAGGTCTCGGCGGTCTCCTTGTCCCCGGCGGCCTCGCGCATCCGGGCCAGCCGGTAGGAGGCCTCCCGGTGCCCGGCGTCGGCGGAGACCTTGAACCAGCGCTCGGCGCGCACGTCCCGCCGGTGCTCCATCAGGTCGCCCAGGGCGTACGCGCCCAGCGGGTGGCCGTGGTCGGCGGCGAAGTGCAGCCAGTACTCGGCGGCCTCCTCCTCGCCCTGGTCGCGCAGTTGCAGCCCGAGCGCGTGCGCGGCCGGCGCGCTGCCGGCCACGGCGGCCTGGCGCCACCACTGGCCGGCCTCGGCGCGGTGGCCCTGCTGGTGCAGCAGCACGCCGAGGTTGTTGGCGGCGGCGCGCACCCCGGCGGCCGCGGCGGCGCGCAGGTAGGACTCGGCGTCCTCCAGTTCGCCGCGGCGCAGCAGCAGGGTGCCGAGCCGGCAGGCGGCGTCCGGGTCGCCGCCGTCGGCGGCCTGCCGGTGGCGGGCCTCCAGCGCGGCGGACTCGCGGGCGGCGAGGGCGGTCTCGAAGCTGGTCGAGTCGAGGCCGGCCGGGTCGAGCGCGGCGCCGGCGGCCGGCTCCCCGCCGGGCTGTTCGCCGTACGCGCCGACGGCGGCGGCGAACTGACGGGTCGACACGTGGACCAGGCTGTCGGGCCCGTAGCCGGGGGCCGGGGAACGCTCGGACAGTCCGCTGGTGCGCTGGGCGGGCAGGGCTCCGGGGTGGGCGGCGGTGCTCTCGGGGCTCTCCGCCCAGGCGTCGGTGTCCGCCTCGACGGCCGCCGCGGACTTGGCGCCTGACTTGCCGATCAGCCTCATGCCGACTCCCGCTCCCCCAGAGTGTCGCGGCATCGTGCCCCGGCGTGCGACCGGGAGGACTCCCGGGGGAGGCGCCGGACCCGACGGCCGGTCAGCGGCCGTGCACCGTCCCCCATGTGTCCCATCGTCGCATCACCCAGTACCCGCGTACACCTGCCCCGGCCGAATTCCGGCGGGGCTGACCCGAAGCCGACGAAATTGCTTCGGCGCTTTGTCGATTTCCCGACACTCCAACCCCACAAACCCCGCTGCCGTCGTCCTTGGCGACGGTCGATACTACCGGAGCGGTTCCCGCCGCTTCCGGGCGAGAACGGAGCGGGAACGGAGCAGGAAACACCAGAGGCCCGGAGGAAGAATCCTCCGGGCCTCTGGCCTTTGTAGCGGGGACAGGATTTGAACCTGCGACCTCTGGGTTATGAGCCCAGCGAGCTACCGAGCTGCTCCACCCCGCGTCGGTGGTTGAACCATAGCACGGTCGCGGGGTGGAACGGAAAACGGTTGCCGCAGCTCAGCGGGCTACGGCTGCGGGCTGGGCGATCCGCCGCCGGTGGCACCCGGGGCGGGAGTGCCGCCCGGGGCGGGCGCCGGGCTGCCGCCGCGGGCCGCCTCGGCGGCCTTCAGCGCGTCGCCGAGCGCCTTCTGGGCGTTGCCGTAGGCCACCCAGTCGCCGTTCTTGAACGCGGTCTGGCTGTCGTTGTACGCCTTCCCCGCGTCCGAGAGCGCCTTCTGGAGCTCCGGCGAGATCGTCCCGCCCGGCGCCGGCGCGGTGGGCGTCGTCGGGTTGGTCGGGGTCGTCCCGGTGCCCGGGTTGGCCGGCACGGTCGGGGTGGTCGACGGGGGCGTCCCGCCGAACACCTTCTTCAGCGCGGCCTCCAGGGTGTCCTCGAACGCCACGTTGTCGTCCCCGTACACCGCCAGGACCTTCTGCATCGTCGGGTACTTGGCGCCGCGTCCGCGCACGTACACCGGCTCGATGTTGAGCAGTCCGCCGCCGACCGGCAGGGTCAGCAGGTTGCCGTACTCCAGCTCGGCGTCCCCGCCGCTCTTCAGCGCGAAGATCTGGTTGGCCACCTCCTGCCGGGAGTTGAACTTCGACTGCACCAGGCCGGGGCCGGGGGCGCCGCTCTCGCCCGTCATCTTCAGGATGCGGATCTTCCCGTAGTCGTCCCCCGGGTCCGCGTTGACGGCCATGAAGGCCGCCAGGTTGGGCCGCTGGTTGGGCACGAAGGTGCTGGTGAGCGAGAAGCTCGCGGTGCTGGTGTCCGGCATCCGCACCGTCACGTAGTACGGCGGCTGGACCTGCTTGGTGTCGCTGGTCGGGTCCACCGGGACCTGCCAGATGTCACTGCCGTTGAAGAAGGAGTTGGCGTCGGTGACGTGGTACTGGCCGAGCAGGTCGCGCTGCACCTTGAACATGTCCTGCGGGTAGCGCAGGTGCGGCAGCAGGCCCTGCGGGATGTCCGCCTTGGGCTCGACGGTGCCGGGGAAGGCCTTCATCCAGGTCTTCAGGACCGGGTCCTTGTCGTCCCACTGGTAGAGCTTCACCTCGCCGGTGTAGGCGTCCACCGTGGCCTTGACCGAGTTGCGGATGTAGTTGACCTGGTTGGCGACGGTCAGCAGCTCACCGCGCTGGTTGGTCAGCGAGTCCTTGGTGGCGGCGCCCAGCGTCGTCTTCGAGGAGAACGGGAAGCCGTCCGAGGTGGTGTAGCCGTCCAGCACCCAGAGCACCCGGCCGTCCTGCACCACCGGGTACGGGTCGGCGTCGATCGACAGCCACGGCGCGACCTTCTCCACCCGCTCCTTGGGCGTCCGGTTGTAGATCACCTTGGCGCCGTCGGTGATCGCCCCCGCGTAGAGGATCTGCGGCTCGCTGAAGCGCACCGCGTACGCGGCCCGGGTCAGCGGGTTGTCCAGCGAGACCCCGCTGCCGCCGGAGTAGGTGTACTCGGCGTTCTGGCCGGTCTTGGGATCGGTGTAGTCGATCTCCTTGTTGGCGCCGCCGACGATCGAGTAGGTGGTGGTCTTCTCGCCGTAGTAGATCCGCTGCTGGTAGTCGCCCAGCGTGCCGGTGGCCGGCAGGCCCGACTCGGTGAACACCGGCTGGCCCTTGTCGTCGACCTGGTTGCCCTTGGCGGCCACCGCGCCGTAGCCGTGGGTGTACTTGAAGTGGTCGTTGATCCAGTTGCGCTGCACGCCGTTGAGGTCGAGCTCGCGCAGGCCGATCACGCTGTCCTGCTTGCCCTGCCCGGTGCCGTAGCGGTCCACGTCCAGCGTGTTCGGGAAGGCGTAGTAGTTGCGCTGCTGCTCCAGCGACTGGAACGTCGGCGAGACCACGTTCGGGTCCAGCAGCCGGATGTCCGCGACGGTCTGCGCGTCCGGCTTGAGCGCGTCGGCGTTGGTGGTGCCCTGCGGGGTGTACTGGGTGGTCTGCGCGTCCGCGATGCCGTACGCCTGGCGGGTGGCGTCGATGTTCTTCTGGATGTACGGCGTCTCCTTGGCCTGCTCGTTCGGCTTGACCTGGAACTGCTGCACGATCGCCGGGTACAGCCCGCCGATCAGCACCGCCGACAGCACCATCAGCCCCAGGCCGATCAGGGCCGGGGCCCAGGTGCGGCGGATCGGGGTCAGGAAGAACAGCACCGCGCAGATGATCGCGACGAAGAACAGGATGGTCTTGGCCGGCAGGAACGCGTTGGCGTCCACGTAGCGCAGGCCGGTCCAGCCCGAGACGCCCTTGTACGAGCCGGTCTTCACCGCCAGCGCGTACCGGTCCAGCCAGTACGCGACGGCCTTCAGCAGCACGAACACGCCCAGCAGCACCGCCAGGTGCCCCTGCGCGCCCACGCTCGCCCGGCGGCCCGGGCCCTGCAGCCGCAGCCCGCCGTACAGGTAGTGCACCAGCGCCGAGGTCAGCAGCGAGACGATCACCGCGCTGAACGCGAAGCCCAGCACGAACTCGTAGAACGGCAGGTCGAAGGCGTAGAACGAGACGTCCATGCCGAACTGCGAGTCCTTCTCACCGAAGGAGGTCGAGTTCGTCCACATCAGCCAGGTCCGCCACTGCCCGGAGGCGGCGGCGCCGGCCACCAGGCCGATCACCAGCGAGATGCCGATCAGCGCCCAGCGCTTGAACGGCGCCAGGCCGGACCGGTAGCGGTCCAGGCTCTGCTGCTCCACCGACATCGCCGACAGCGGCGGCCGCAGCCGGTGCGCCAGCCAGATGTTGAAGCCGACGATCACCGCCATCAGCAGCCCGAACACCGCGAACAGGCCGGTCTTCGTCCACAGCTGGGTGGTGAACACCGAGGAGAAGTGGACCGACTTGAACCACAGCCAGTCCGTCCAGAAGCCCGCGAACATGACGAACAGCAGGAACAGCACCGCGAGCACGCCCAGGGTCAGCAGGGCCACCCGCGCTCGCCGGGAGGGCGGGCCTACCCTGCGCCGGAAACCCGGCTCTGAGCGTTCGGGCATCTGGAAGACCACGGTGGCACCTCGGCTGTGTCGTCTGAATGGGTCGGTCGTCAGAGAAACTTAACCAGGCTTTGGTCGAGTTCCCACCGTTAGCAGACGGTTACGACGCCGGTCCGCCCCCGGCCGTCCCGGCCGCGGCTCCCGCGGTCCTCCGGGCGGCCCCGCGGGCGGTCGTCGCGGCGCCCCTGCCGACGGCTCCCGCGGCGGACCGCCCGGCGAGCGGGCCCCGCCCGGCGTGTGAGGATTGAGTCATGTCCGACGCGTCTGATCTGAACAACTCCCCCGACGACGTCTCCAAGCTCCCGGCCGCCACCCCGCTGACCCGGGCCGCGCTGGAGATCGACGAGTACGCATCCACCCTCGGCTGGGACCTCCCGGCCCGGCTGTTCGCCCTGGTGGACAGCGCCGCCCTGCGCAAGGCCAACCCGAAGATCGCCAAGCAGCTCGGCCTCGCCGAGGGCGACGAGGCCGGCCTGACCCCGATCGAGCAGGACGAGCTGCCGGCCGGCATGGAGCTCGACAAGTTCCTCGGCACCATCGCCTGGCCCGACTCGGTGGCCGGCTGCGCCCTGGTCGTCGAGCGCATGATGCTGCCCCCGGGCGCCGAGCAGTCCCGCCCGCGGGGCGCCAGCGACGCCCAGCTCGCCGAGTGGGTGGCCAACCACCCCAAGCGCGAGGAGGTGCGGATCACCGCCGCGGTGCTGCGCGGCGGCAAGAAGGAGATCGCCCTGCGGCTGCGTTCCAAGGACGTCGCCCGCGAGGTGCTGACCGGCCCCGACCTCGTGCCGGGCCTGACCGAGGCACTGCTGGCGACCTTCGCCTGACGCCTTCCCCGCCGGCTCTCCCGACGGCCGCCCGGCACCCGCCGGGCGGCCGGCCGGGCCTGTCAGCCGGCGGAGCAGGACGGCAGCGCGGAGGCCTGCCCGGAGCGGACCTGCTCCAGCGACTTCAGCGCGCCGTCCAGCGTGTCCGCCTTGATCAGGGTCAGCCCGGACGGCACGTTCTTGGTCGCCTCGGCGCAGTTCGAGGACGGGGTGAAGAAGTACTCGGCCCCGGCGTCCCGGGCGGCGATCAGCTTCATCGAGATGCCGCCGATCGGGCCGACCTTGCCGTCGTCGTCGATGGTCCCGGTGCCGGCCACGAACTTGCCGCCGGTGAGGTCGCCGCCGGGGGTGAGCTTGTCGATGATGCCGAGCGAGAACATCAGGCCGGCGCTCGGACCGCCCACGTCCTGCAGGCCGATGTCGATCTGGAACGGGTAGGTGTGCCGCATCCCGGTGCCGATGCCCACCACCGCGAGCTCCGCCCGCTCGGCGGAGGCGTTCGGGTCGAGGTCCTTGGCCCGGACGGTCGGGACGGTGACGTCGGTCTTCCCGCCCTGCGTGGCGGCGCCGTTCGCGTCCTTGACCCGCGGCACGACGGTGAAGACCACCGACTCGCCCGGCTTGTGCTTGGTGACGGCCGCGACCACCTGCTCGACCGAGCCGACCGGCGTGCCGTCCACCGCCACGATCTGGTCGCCCGCGTGCAGCCGGCCCTCGGCCGGGGCGCCCGCGGTGACCGACTTCACGATGAACTCGCTGCCCACCGGGATGCCCAACTGCTTGAGCGCCGCGGTGCGCGCGCTGTCCTCGGAGGAGGCGAACTCCTCGGCGTTCTGCTTCTTGGCCTCCGCGTCCGACTGCCCCTTGGGGTAGACGTTGTCGTGCGGCACCACCAGCACGTCGTCCCGCAGCCAGCCCACCACCGCGTTGACCAGGCTGGGCTCGTACTTGGCCCCGGTGACCTGGACGGTGGTCATGTTGAGGTGACCGCTCGTCGGGTAGGAGTCGTGCCCGCTGATGCTGATCACCGGCTTGCCGCCCTGGTTGCCGAGCGTGTTGTACGTCGGCCCCGGGCTCATCTCCGTGTACGGCACCTTCATCAGCACCGAGACGCAGAGCAGCGCTATGAGCAGCAGGGTGGCAGCGAGCATCGTCGCGGAGCGGCGTGGCATGCCACGACAGTACGGGACGCGCCCGAAGCGGTGCCCGCCGGGCTACCTGCCGGAGCCCTCGCCGGGGGCGGCCGCGCCCGCGGTGGTGCGTTCCATGGCGGCCATGAAACGCCGGTGCTCGGCCAGTGAGGCCGGGTCCCCGGTGGCCCGCGGCGCCCGCTGGGCCCACACCGCCCAGAGGGCGGCGACCAGGACCGCGACCACCGGAATGATCAACCAGGCGAGCGCACCCATGTCAGTACTCCCAGCTCGTCGTGTCTATGAGCAGATTAACCACTCCGGCGGACAACGCGGCCGGCGCCATCCGGGTCACGGGACGGCCGATCGGCTCACTTCCAGGGAGTATTCGGAGCGCCGTCACGGACCCGTTGGAGTGAGATCTCGGCGCGCCTGACCCGACCGACGCACGAGGTGTGCAGATCGGTTCCGTCGCACCGGTCCCGCTCTCAGCAGCCGCCGGCGCCGACCCACTCCTCCCCGCCGTCGGAGAAGACCTGGTGCTTCCAGATCGGCACCTCGTGCTTGAGGTCGTCGATCAGCCGACGGGCGGCCGCGAAGGCCTCGCCGCGGTGGGCGCAGGAGACGGCGACGATCACGGCCTTGTCCGTGATCTCCAGCCGGCCCACCCGGTGGACCGCGGCGAGCGCCAGGACCGGGAAGTCGGCGGCCACCTTCTCGGCGATCCGGCGCATCTCCTGCTCGGCGGTGGGGTGGCAGCTGTACTCCAGCGCGGAGACCGACTTGCCGCCGTCGTGGTCCCGGACCGTCCCGACGAAGACGGTGGTGCCGCCGGCCGCGTCGTCGCCGACCGCCTCGTACACCTCGTCCAGCGAGAGCGGGGTGTCGCGGATGGCGAGCAGGCGGATGGGGTCGTGGTTCTCGGACATGCCCCCATGATTCCCCATGCGGGACGGGACGGGGCAAGTACTTTCCGCATCACGACGCCGGAATTTCGCATCGTGAGAAGCGCGTGCCGCCGAGCGCCCGCCCCCCGATTACGGCAGGACGGAACCGGCCGACCTGGGCCGACCGGTCAGAACCGCCGCCGCTTGCGGGCCCGGCGCACCAGCGCCGCCGTACCCACCAGCGCCACCGTCGCCCCGGCCGCCCCCAGACTGGTCGCCGCCTCCTTGCCGCCCAGCCGGCGACCGGCCACCGCGTGCTTGCCGGACACCTGCTCCAGCAGCTCGGCCAGCACCTGCTCGTTGGTGTGCGCCGGACGCCAGCCCGCCTCGTGCAGCCGGCTCCCGGACACCACCCACGGGTACATCGTGTACGCCAGGTCCCCGGCCGGGGCCGGGGTCAGACCGAGCCGGTGCAGCCGCGCCGCCGTACCGAGCGCCAGCGAGGCCGGCAGCTCCATCCGCCGGATCCCGGACAGCCGCTCCACGTCCTCCTGCTCCAGCCAGCCGTCGCAGCCGACCGTCACCTCGCCCTCGACCAGGCCCAGCACCGCGTACTCCAGCGCCGCCGCCAGGTCGTCCACGTGGCAGAACTGCCAGCACGGGCGGGAGCCCGCCACCACCAGCAGCCGGGGCGCCTCGAAGTGCCGGGTCAGCACGGTGTCCACGCCTGGGCCCACCACCACGGCCGGGCGCAGCACCGTCACCTGGAGGCCCGGGTGGGCGCGCGGCGCCCGGCGGGCCAGCCGCTCGATCTCCAGCAGGTCCCCGACCAGCGAGGCCTCCTCGGTGGCCCGCAGCTCGGAGTCCTCCGCCAGCGGCACCTCGTTGTCGGCCAGCGCGCCGTAGACCATCGCCGAGGTGCACAGCACCACCCGGTGGACGCCGGCGGCCGCGGCCGCGGTCAGCACCGTCTGGGCGCCGCGCACGTTGTAGGCGCTGCGGGCCCGGGCGTCGGACTCCATGCCGAAGTCCATCGCCAGGTGCACCACCACGTCGACCCCGGCCAGCCGCTCGGCCACCGCCGGGTCGCGGACGTCGAGCACCCGCCACTGCACGCCCGGCACCTCCCCTCGCCGGTCGTCCACGGCGAGGACCTTCCGGACGTGCGGGGAGGCCACCAGCCGGGCGGCGACCCGCTCGCCCAGCACCCCCGCGGCGCCGGTGACCGCCACGGTCACCGGCCGTCCGCCGTAGGCTGGAGACGGCGACGCCGTGGTGTCCGACGCGTCCTCTCCTCCGGTCAGCCCAGAGCGAACGTCCGAGGGCGGGGAACTCACCGGCCATCCTCCACGGTTAGCTTTATGTGCGTACGGACGTGTGTCACGTACGTCCATCCTGCCCGAGGCGAAGGCCCGGCGGTGCACCCGGCGCGGGCCTGCCGCGCGGGAGCCGCCCCCGAGTCCCCCACTCCGCCGCCGCCCCGGGCGCAGACTTTTCCGCCACACCCGCATGACGGCCGACCGGATCGAGGACCCCGTGAGCGACCTTCCCTTCGGATTCGGCGTTCCGCCCGAGGAGCCCGAGGACGGCAAGGCCAAGCCCGACGACGCGCAGAAGAACGAGAAGAAGGACCCGGAGCAGTCCGGCGGCGGTCCGCAGCCCTTCGGCTTCGGCGGCGGCAACCCCTTCGGCGCGATGTTCGGCATGCCCGGCGCCCCGGGCGGCGCCGGAGCCGACAACCCCTTCGCCGCGATGTTCGGCGGCATGAACCCGGGTGACCTCGGCGCCGCCTTCCAGCAGCTCGGCCAGATGCTCTCGTTCGAGGGCGGCCCGGTGAACTGGGACCTCGCCACGAACATCGCCCGCCAGACCGTGGTCGCCGAGCCCGCCGAGGGCAAGAGCAAGGACCGCTCGGTCAGCGCGGCCGAGCGCTCCGCCGTCGCCGAGGCCGTCCGCCTGGCCGACCTGTGGCTCGACGGCTCCACCGATTTCCCCTCCGGGGCCGGCACCGCCGTCGCCTGGAGCCGCGCCGAGTGGATCGAGGCCACCCTCCCGGTCTGGAAGGACCTGGTGGACCCGGTCGCCGAGCGGGTCGGCAACGCCATGGGCGGCGTGCTGCCCGAGGAGATGCAGGCCATGGCCGGCCCGCTGATGGGCGTGATGCGCTCGATGGGCGGCGCCATGTTCGGCACCCAGATCGGCCAGGCGCTCGGCGCGCTCGCCGGCGAGGTGGTCGGCTCCTCCGACGTCGGCCTGCCGCTCGCCCCGGCCGGCAAGGCCGCGCTGCTGCCGCAGAATGTCGCCGAGTTCGGCGAGGGCCTGAGCGTGCCCGCCGACGAGGTCCGGCTCTACCTCGCCCTGCGCGAAGCCGCCCACCAGCGGCTCTTCGCCCACGTGCCGTGGCTGCGGGCCCACCTGCTGGGCGCTGTCGAGGCCTACGCGCGCGGCATCAAGGTCGACACCTCCCGGATGGAGGAGCTGGTCGGTCAGCTCGACCCGAGCAACCCGGAGGCGCTGCAGGAGGCGCTGGCCGGCGGCCTGCTCCAGCCCGAGGACACCCCGGAGCAGAAGGCCGCGCTCGCCCGCCTGGAGACCGCGCTCGCGCTGGTCGAGGGCTGGGTCGACGCCGTCGTGCACGCCGCCGCCGAGCCGCACCTGCCGCAGGCCGGCGCGCTGCGCGAGACCGTCCGCCGCCGCCGCGCGGCCGGCGGGCCCGCCGAGCAGACCTTCGCCACCCTGGTCGGCCTGGAGCTGCGTCCGCGCCGGCTGCGCGACGCCTCCCGGCTCTGGGCGCTGCTCGCCGACGCCCGCGGCATCGAGGGCCGCGACGCGCTCTGGGAGCACCCGGACATGCTGCCCACCGCCGCCGACCTGGACGACCCGGACGCCTTCGTGCACCGGGGCTCCGCCGACGACCTGGAGGGCGGCATCGACTTCGACGCCTTCGACAAGCTGCTCGGCGACGCCGCGGCCGGCAAGCCCGACCTCACCAAGAAGGACGAGCGGCCGGGGACCGACGAGGACGGCACCGACGGAAAGGGCGAGCCCACCGCATGACGGCGACCGAGACGCCCGCCACCGGGACGCCCGGCACCGGACTGCACGCGGACGCCGTCCGCGCGCTGACCGGGTGGCGGCCCGCCGACGAGGACCAGGAGCAGCTGCGGCTGGACTACCTGGAGCACCTGGCCGAGCAGCCCGAGGGCCTGTACCGCTCCTGCCTGCCCGCGCACATCACCGCGAGCGCGGCGGTCGTCGACCCGGCCGCCGGGCGGGTGCTGCTCACCCTGCACCCCAAGGTCGGCATGTGGCTCCAGATGGGCGGGCACTGCGAGCCCGGCGACCGCGACCTCGCCTCGGCCGCGCTGCGCGAGGCCGTCGAGGAGTCCGGCATCCCCGACCTGGTGCTGCTGGAGAGCGACGGCGCCCCGGTGCCGGCCAAGCTGGACCGGCACCTGGTCCGCTGCACCGGCAAGGACCGGCCGGAGAACACCCACCTGGACGTCCAGTACATCGCGCTGGCCCCGGCCGGCGCGCAGGCGCTGATCAGCGAGGAGTCGCTGGACCTGCGCTGGTTCGACTACGACCGGCTGCCGGAGCTCACCGACCACTCGGTGCGCGACCTGGTGGCCCGGGCACGGCAGCTGACCGGCTGAGGTGCGACATCGGAAGGGGGCGCGGAGCCTATTGGCCCGCGCCTCCTCCGGTCGTTCCTCCGGTCGGACCGACCGGGCTCCGGCCGGGTGCGCACCCTCCCCGCCCGCGCCGCCGCGGCCTCAGCCGCAGGAGGAGTCCGGGTCCGGCCCGGACGGATCCGGGGCCGCGTGCCGCGCACCGGGGATGTGCGGCAGCCGGGCGGCGGAGACCACGCCCTCCAGGTAGCCGCGGGCCCGCTCGGTCCGCGGGTAGGACTCCAGCAGGGCCCAGAACGCCGGGCCGTGGTCCGGCACCAGCAGGTGCGCCAGCTCGTGCAGCAGCACGTAGTCCAGCACGTACTCCGGCATGCCCTGGAGCCGGTGGGAGAGGCGGATCGTCCCCTCGCTGGGGGTGCAGGAGCCCCAGCGGGAATTCTGGTTGGTGACCCAGCGGACCTGGCTGGGCCGGGCGCGACCGTCCAGGTAGGCGCCCGACAGCTCGCGGGCCCGGGTCATCAGGGCCTCGTCACCGGGGGTCCGCCGGGACTCCTGGGCGGCGAGCTTCTCCAGCATCTGCGCGACCCAGCGCTGCTCCTCGGCGTGCGACATCCGGGCCGGGATCAGCACCACGGTGCGGTCGCCCTCGCGGTAGGCGGAGACCGTACGGCTGCGGCGGGCGCTGCGGCGCACCTCGACCCGGCCGCGGTCGTGCGCCTCGGGGGCCGCCGCGCCGGACGGCGGCGGCTGCGGTGGAGCCGGCCTCGGCTGCTGCCGCTGGTCGGGGCGCCCGCGTGTGTTCGGCGCCGCGACCTGCGACCCGGACGCTGCGCGGGCACGCCGACGCGACGCCGGTGGATGGGAGTCCCGCTCGGCTGCCATGGCACACGACGTTACCCGGTACCACGGACAGAAGTCCGCTGCCGTGGCCGGAATCTTTCATGGAGTGATCGGGAACGAAAAGTCGACGGCGGGTGTCCGGAAACCGACGCCGGAGGGGATGGACAGTTGTCCACAGGGAGCGCGAACGGATGGTGCGATCATGCGCGCGGCCCTGTGGACAACCGTCCGCACGATGTCGGCGCGATGGGGCAAGCTGCGGTCGGCCGTCCGGAAACGATCGGAAGGGAGATCGTCGTGCGCCTCGCCCTCAAACCCGCGCTGTCCCGCAGCTGGCGGGACCCGCAGACCCTGCAGTTCGGCACCGTCACCCGCTTCGCCGGGGTGCTCGGCAACGCCGACAAGACCCTCTGCGACTTCCTCGCGCTGCTCGACGGGACACGGGAGCGACCGGAGCTCCTGACCGAGGGCGAACGCATCGGGCTCGGCCGCGAACCGGCCGACACCCTGCTCACCGGCCTGGAGGAGACCGGCCTGCTGGACGACGCGGAGGCCGACCGCCGCGCCCTGGCCCGCTTCCCCCCGCAGCAGCGGGACCTGCTCGGTCCCGACCTCGCCTCGCTCTCCCTGGTCCACTCCGGGCCGGGCGCCGCACCGGCGGTCCTCGGCCGCCGGGCCGACGCGCGGATCGAGGTGCGCGGCGCGGGCCGGGTCGGCACCGCCGTGGCGGCGGTGCTCGCGGCGGGCGGCACCGGCACGGTCACGGTCGCGGACCGCGGCCGGGTGAAACCGGAGGACTGCTCCCCCGCCGGGCTGCCGCCCGGGGATGTCGGACGGCTGCGCTCGACGGCGGCCCGGGAGGCGGTGCAGCGGGCCACCGGCCGGCCGCCGGCGCCCCTGCCCCGGCGCCGCACCGGGGAGCCGCCACCGGACTTCGTGGTCCTCGCGCCGCGGGACGGCAGCGCCGCCTTCGCCGGCGGGACGTACGAGGCCCGACTGCTGCTGCGGGCCGGGGTGCCGCACCTCTACGTGGGCGTGGTCGAGGAGTTCGGCGTCGTCGGACCGCTGGTGATCCCCGGGGTGTCCGCCTGCGGGCACTGCCTGGTGCTGCGCCGGGAGGACGAGGACGCCGCCTGGCCGCGGGTCCTGGCCCAGCTCGCCGACGGAGGCCCCGGACGGGCCCGGACCCCGGCCTGCGACACGGCGCTGGCGACGGCGGTCGCCGGGCTGGCGGCGCTGCACGTCCAGGTGTTCCTGGGCGGCGGCCGGCCGCCGAGCGTGGACGGCTGGTGCGAGGTCTCGGCCGGGGACGGCATGCCGAGGCGCCTGCGGCTGCGCGGGCACCCCGACTGCGGCTGCCTGTGGCAGCCGCTGCCGCCGGGGTGAGGAGCCCCGGAGGAAGCCGTCCGGCCCCGCGCGGGGCGTCGGCCGAGCCGACTTCCGGCGCGGAACCACCGGCCCCCACCGGACCAAGCCACCCAACTCCCCGCAAAGCGAGGGCACTCCCGGCCCCGCCCCACGGAATTCCGAGGGGCACGCAGCAGGGAGCGGGCACAATGGCGTAGAGATGGTCGGCCGCCCGGAACCGGGGGGCCGGGGAATGGAGGCCCGGGGTGAGCGATCTTCCGCGCAAGGCAATGACCCGCACGGCACGGCTCGCCGCCCTGCCGCTGGGGATAGCCGGCCGCGCCACGCTCGGCCTGGGCAGGCGGATCGGCGGCCGCTCCGCCGAAGTCGTCACCGCCGAGCTCCAACAGGCCACCGCGGACCAGCTGTTCAAGGTCCTCGGCGAACTCAAGGGCGGGGCGATGAAGTTCGGGCAGGTGCTGTCCGTCTTCGAGGCCGCGCTGCCGGAGGAGGTGGCCGGGCCGTACCGGGCGGCGCTCACCAAGCTCCAGGACGCCGCTCCCCCGATGCCCGCCGCCAAGGTGCACACCGCGCTCGCCCAGCGGCTCGGCGACTCCTGGCGCGAGCTGTTCCGGGAGTTCGACGACCGGCCCTCGGCCGCCGCCTCGATCGGTCAGGTGCACAAGGCGGTCTGGCACGACGGCCGCACGGTCGCCGTCAAGGTGCAGTACCCGGGCGCGGGCGACGCCCTGCTCGCGGACCTCTCGCAGCTGAGCCGGGTGGCCTGGCTGCTGGGGCCGCTGATCCCCGGGCTGGACATCAAGCCGCTGATCACCGAGCTGCGCGAGCGCGTCTCGGAGGAGCTGGACTACGAGCTGGAGGCGCAGGCCCAGCGCCGGCACGCCGAGGAGTTCACGGACGACCCGGACATCGTGGTGCCGGGCGTGGTGGCCCAGGCCGACCAGGTGCTGGTCACCGAGTGGATGGGCGGCACCCCGCTGGCCGAGGTGATCGCGGGCGGCACCCAGGAGGAGCGCGACCGCGCCGGGCAGCTGCTGGCCCGGTTCCTGTTCGCGGGCCCGTCCCGGACGGGGCTGCTGCACGCGGACCCGCACCCGGGCAACTTCCGGCTGCTGAAGGACGACGGCCCGGTGTCGGGCTGGCGGCTGGGCGTGCTGGACTTCGGCACCGTGGACCGGCTGCCCGGCGGGCTGCCCGCGCCGATCGGGGCCTCGCTGCGGATGGCATTGGCCGGGGACGCGGCCGGGGTGCTCCGGATGCTGCGCGAGGAGGGCTTCGTGAAGCCCTCGATCCGGCTGGATCCGGACGCGGTGCTGGACTACCTGCTGCCGATCATCGAGCCGGCCGCGGTGGAGAACTTCCACTTCACCCGGACCTGGATGCGCTCCCAGGCGGCCCGGATCGCCGATCCGCGCTCGCCCGCCTACAACCTGGGCAAGCAGCTGAACCTGCCGCCCGCGTACCTGCTGATCCACCGGGTGACGCTGAGCACCATTGGGGTGCTCTGCCAGCTGGGCGCCAAGGCGCCGTTCCGCGCCGAGATGCTGGCGTGGCTGCCCGAGTTCGCCGGGCACCCGTCGGCGGGGCCGGCGGAGCCCGCCGAGCCCGCCCGGGTCCGCGAGGACTGACCCGGGCACCGCGACAACGGCCGCAGGCCGCTCC
>NZ_JBSHAP010000163.1:0-17953 GCF_053611565.1 Kitasatospora sp. NPDC054795 | reverse complement strand
GGCCGGGGCCTCCGTGCGAGGTCTCACTCCTCGGCGGGCAGCTGCGCCAGGTACGCCTCGATCTCCTCCTGGCCCGGCTCCGGCGCCAGCTCCGGGAACTCCGTCACCAGCAGCCGGGGCAGCCCCGGCACCGTCCACCCGCCGAACAGGTCGAGCGCCGCGTCGACCGCCGCCTCCTCGAACTGCCCGAAGTCCCCGGCCAGTTCGTCAGGCATCGGCCGCCCCTGCGCGGTCAGCTCGGCCAGGTTGCGGTAGCTGCGCCGCATCAGGCCCTGCTCCAGCAGCCGCCGGGCGCCGTCGGTGGCCATGCCGACCGACAGCACCCGGCCCGGGCCCCAGCCCTGCTCGTCCGGCTCGTCCAGCCAGCCGGCCGGCACCAGTGCCTCGTACGCGGCCAGCCGGTCCTCCTCCGCGAGCTCCGCGAAGCCGGCCAGCCAGTCCCGCACCGCCGCCCCGTCCGTGACGTCCACCCCGTACGCGTGCAGCAGCACCGCGTACAGCCGGGGCCAGGTCACCAGGTCGGCGCGGCGCAGCAGCCCGGCCGCGACCTCGCCCTGCCACTCGGCCTCCTCGTGCAGCCGCTCCTGGCGCTTCGCGTTCAGCCGCCGGGCCGCCCGCTGGTGGTCGATCAGCAGCCGGACGGCGTCGCCGTAGGCGAGCGGGTCCTCCTCGGGTGCGGGTTGGACGTACAGGTGGAGCCGTTCGTACAGCAGGTGCTCCACCGCGTCGGAGGTCAGTTCCGGCCAGCCGTCGTGCATCCTGCCGTCGCCCAGCTCCAGCAGCGCCAGCACCGCGCGCAGCGGCGCCTCGGCCACCGGCGCGCGGTCCTGCCCGGCCGCCCAGGCGAGCAGGTCGGCGGCCTTGGTGCGGGGGGCGAGCCGCAGGTCTTCGTCGTTCATAGTCCGAACGGTAGCCGCCGGGCGGGGATAGGGTCGGCAGCCATGGTCCCCGTACGACTCACCGGCCCGCGACTGGCCGTCCGCGAGTACCACCTCACCGAGGACGACGTGGACGCGCTGCACGCGCTGTTCGGCGACCCGGAGGTCACCCGCCACCTGCCCTTCGGGCCGAGCGGCCGGGAGGACTGCGCCGACCAGATCGAGCTCTACCTGGAGGAGGCGATGGCCGAGGAGCGGGACACCTACCGGCTCGCCGTCACCAGGCTCGCCGACGCCGAGGAGCCGGCGGACGCGACGCCGATCGGGCAGGCCTCGCTCACCCTGGAAGGGCACCGCGCCGCTCAGCTCGGGTGCGTGCTGGCCCGCGGGTCCTGGGGCCGCGGCTACGCGCGCGAGACCGTCGGCCTGCTCTGCGACTTCGCCTTCGGCGCCCTGGAGCTGCACCGGCTGGCCGCCCGGGTCGCCGTGGACAACGACGCCTCCGTGAGGGCGCTCACCGGGCTGGGCTTCCGGCTGGAGGGCCGGCTGCGGCACGACGCGTTCAAGGACGGCGTCTGGTCCGACTCGTTCCTCTATGCGCTGCTCGCCGACGAGTGGCCGGGGGCGGGCCCGCGGGGGCGGACGACCGGCTGACCGCCCGGGCCACGGACCACCGCTCGCCCCCGCCGGCCGACCCCCTGCAGCGGCGGCCCGGCGGAGGGGGGTTAACCCCACCCCGGATCCGCCAGGCCTCCGGATCCCGTCCGGCCGGGCGCGTCCACCAGACTGGAGCCTGTCAGCGGGACGAACGACCGACAGTACGAGGGGCCGGGGGCCGGGAGCATGAGCAGCAGCCGCAGCATGGAGGACCGGGAGTGGGACGTCCTGGGCGGTCACGGTGACGACCCGCGCCCGGCCCGGGTCCGCCGGACCGAGCGGCGGCCGGCCGTGTGGCGGGCGCCGTTCTCGGCGTACTACTACCGCGAGGTCGGTTACGCGCTCAGCGGCCTGCCGGTGGCGATCGTCGGCTTCGTCGTCTCGATCACCCTGTTCTGCCTCGGCGTCGGCACCTTCGTCACCGTCATCGGTCTGCCCGTGCTGGGCGCCCTGACCAGCGTCGCCCGCGGTTTCGGCCGGCTGGAGCGGGCCCGGGTGCGCGGCATGCTGGCCCTGGACGTCCCCGGCCCGGCGCCGGTGCGCCGGGTCCGCGAGGGCAGCTGGGGCGCGGTCACCGCGCGGCTCGCGGACGGGGCCGGCTGGAAGGCCGTGCTGTACCAGGTGGTGATGTTCCCCTGGGCGGTGCTCAGCTTCGCGGTGACGCTGGTGTTCCTGCTGCTCGGCTGGGCGCTGGCGCTCTACCCCGTGTACCACTGGGTCTTCCCGACGTACACCTCCTGGAAGGGGTACCGGTTGTTCGACTTCCACGACAGCCACGGCATCCGGCACGTGTACGACGTCCAGTCGCCCTGGCAGATCGCCGGGCTCTCGCTCCTCGGCGTGCTGCTGATCCTCCTCACCACGCAGCTGGTCCGCGGCCTGACCAACGTCAACCGGGTCGCCGCCCAGGGCCTGCTCGGCCGCTGACCGGCCGGCCCCGGCCGAGGACCCCGCCCGCGCCCCGCCCGCACCCCGGACGCCTCCGGATGCGGGCGGGGCCGCCGCGTGTTCGGATGACCGGGTGGCCGCCGTCGGCATTCCCGCCGTTCCCCCGGACGTCCTGGTCACCTCCCGGCCGCTGGACGAGTACTGCGCCCTGTTCGGCCTCACCCGGGCCCGGCTCGCCGCCCTGTCCGGCCCGGTCCTGGACTGCCCCGGCGGCGCGGCCGGCCTGGCCGCCGAGGCGCGCGGGCTGGGCTGCCGGGTGATCGCCGTCGATCCGGCGTACGCGCTGCCGCTGCCGGCGGTCGCGGACGCCGCGATGGACGCCCGGACGGCGATGGCCGCCGCGATGGCCGCCCGCCCGCAGCTCTACCCCTCGCCCCGCCCGTACCGCGCCGAGCGCTACCTGCGCAGCTGGGACCGCGCCCGCCTGCTGTTCGCCGCCGACTCTTCCGCCCACCCGCAGCAGTACGTGGCCGCCGCGCTGCCCCGGCTGCCCTTCGCGGACGGCGCCTTCGCCCTCACCCTGAGCGGCTACCTGCTCTTCGCCTACCCCGAACTCTTCGGCCCCGAAAGCCAGTTGGCGGCGCTGACCGAGCTGGTCCGGGTCACCTCCCCGGACGGCGAGGTCCGGGTCCAGCCGCTGCACGACGGGTACGGCCGGCGCTGCGGCCACCTCGGCCCGCTGCGGTACGCGCTCGGCGAGCGCCGGATCGGCAGCGAGGTCCGCCGCTACCCCGGGCCGGTGGGCGGCCGACCCCGGCGGGTCCTGGTGCTGCGGGCCGCCGATCACCGCCGCCGGGCGCTCCGGCCACCGGTGATGTAATAGCCACTGTTGGGGGTCACTCCTATACTCGCCCGCATGACCGACACGACGATCCGGCGCGCCGACGAGACCGACGCCGACCGGCTCACCGAACTGATCCAGGCCTCCTCCGCCTATCACGGCGAGTACGCGCCGATGATCGAGGGCTACCGGGTGACGCCCGAGTACATCGCCCGCCACGAGGTGTTCCTCGCCGCCGACCCGGCCACCGGCCGGCTGCTGGGCTTCTACGGGCTGATCCGCGAACCGGCCGAACTGGACCTGATGTTCGTCGCCGACGAGGCCCAGGGGCTCGGCACCGGCCGCGCGCTGATCGCGCACATGCTGGAACTCGCCCGCGGAGCCGGGACCGCCGCCGTGCGGGTCGTCTCCAACCCGCCCGCCGAGCGCTTCTACCTGCGGGTGGGCGCCGAACGCGTCGGCACCTGCCCCGCGCGCGGGAGGATCACCTGGGAGCGTCCCGAACTGCGCTTCACCGTCCCGGAGTTCACCGGCTAGAGGTCCCCTCGGCCGACGGTCCGCCCTGCCCGCCCTGCCCGCCCGGCTGGGCCGGCACCACCGGGGCGGCCTGCGGCCCGGCCGGCGCCGGCCGCTCCGGCACGAGGGCCGGCGCCGGGAGCCGGGAGAGGATCTTCTCCGCCAGCCAACTGCGGTCCGACCCGTACGGAATGCCCCGCGGGTCGACCAGCTGCGTCGCCACCGCGTCCCGCAGCCGCTGCTCCCCGGCGGCGGGCAGCCGGGAGAGCAGCCCCCGGGCGGCCAGCAGCGCGTGGTACTGCTCGAAGCCCGAGCGCGGGCGCTCGATCGCGTCCAGCACGCTCGGCAGGTCCGCCAGCGCCGGATCGCCCTGCATCAGCGCGAGCGCCTGGATCCGCCGCCCCTCGGAGCCGTCCGCGAAGAGGGCCCGCACCTGGTCGGCGGTCAGCGCCGAACGCCGCGCGGTCGAGCGGACCTCCGCCACCACGCCCTCCGGCCCGGCCGGCGCGCCGGAGGAGGGCGGCAGCTGCCCGGCCAGTGCGGCCGGGCGCTCCGCGCTGCCGCCCAGCAGCCCGAGCTGCTGCATCGCGCGGACCCGCAGGTCGTCCGCGCCAACCTTGTCGCCGTGCCGGTCGCGGTCCTGCCCGGCGAGGAAGAGGTCCAGCGCCTGGTCGGTCTCGGTCAGCGCCTGCGGCAGTGCCAGCCGGGTCACCAGCCAGCCGGCCAGGAATCCGAAGACCAGGAAGTACAGCACCAGCGCCGCCGCGAACGGCGCCACGTCCCGGCCGCCGCCGAGCGCGGGCGCCAGCGCCGCGCCGAGGTCGTGCAGCCGCTCGCCGAGCGAGCCGAGCTGGGTCAGCCCGACGCCGAGCAGCACCTTGGTCAGCCAGTCCGAGACCTGCTCCAGATTGGTGTTCGGCGCGTACGAGCCCTGCGGCTCGCCGGCAGCGGCCCCGCCGCGCACCCGGGGCACCCCGAAGAGGAAGCCCAGTGCGCCGCCGAGCACCACCGAGGCCCCGATCACCACCAGCCCGCCGCCGAGCACCTGCCAGGCGTGCTCCCGGCCGAGCGCGAACAGCAGCAGTCCGAGCAGTCCCGTCCCGGCCAGCACCCCGGTGGCGCCCCACTGCGCCTTCCGCAGCGTCGCCCCGCCGTCCCCCGGCCGTTGCGCCTTCGCCATCGCCCACCCCCTGTGTCCGCGTCGCTCCGCTCCGGAACGCGCGCCGACTCTAGCGCCGCGGCCCCCGCGCGGAAACGTCCGGCCGGTGCCCCGGACACGGCGCGGGGAGCCTCCGGAATCGTGCCGGAAGCTCCCCGGGAACGCAGACGGCCCGCGGACTGCTCCTCCGCGCCGGCCCGTGCACTGGCCGGGCGCCGAGGCACCGGGGATGTACCGGTGAGACCGCGGGCCGGGTGACTGCTGTGGATTTCGCCTGCCGGAGGCCAGGGGCCTCATCCTGCGCAGGCAGGGGCGGCTCTAGCGAGCAGCCACCTCACGCATCCTGATGGAACTCAACTCAGGATCACCTCCTTTCAGTGTGCTGCCACGATAGGCAGCCCGCCGGACGGAGGGCAACGGATTATTTCGCGGAGCCCCGCCCGGCCCCGGTGCCGACCGTGCGGGGCGCGCCCGGATCCGCTGCTCAGGCGGTCTTGAGCTGGTCCTGGAGCTTGGTGAAGTCGACCGTGTTGTCGGCCGACGGGGCCTGGATGGTCAGCGGCTTGTCGAAGTCGCTGAAGTCGATCTTGCCGTTGCCGTCCTTGGCGCCCGAGTGCTCGACCCGCACCGGATAGGGCTTGCCCTCGGTGGCGATCTGCATGGTCGTGACCTCGCCCTTGGAGTCGGCGACCTTCAGGCTGAAGGTCTTCACGCCGTTGACGTTGCCCGCGGAGCCCTTCTCCACCTTGTCGCTGCCGCTCTTGTCGGCGGTGATCTTCTTGCTGAACTCGGCGAGGTTGCAGACGCTGATCAGGGAGCCCATCGACGGGTCGCTCTCGAAGCCGGTCAGGTAGCGGCCCTTGAACAGCTCGGCGGCCTTGGCGCCGTTCGGGCCGCCCACGTTGGTCCAGAAGTCCTTGTCCGGCTTGACGTACGAGGTCTTGCCGTCGCTGATGATCTCGAACTTGCCCATGCCGGGCATCGCCATGGTGCCGGTGCACTGGCTCTTGTTGTCCAGCGCCAGGTTCAGCTCCATGCTGCCCTCGCCGGTGTCGACGGTGCCGACCATCTTGAGGGAGCTCGCGGAGGCCAGGGCGTCCTTGGCCTGCTTCGCGATGTCCTGGGCGCTGAGCTTGTCGGTGTCGAGCTTCTGCGCGGTACCCGCCTTGGCGTCGCCGCCCGTCCCGTCGCTCTTGGTGCTGCCGCACGCCGCGGTGCCGGCCGCCAGGACGAGGCATATCGCGGCGGTGCTGACCAGTCGCTTCGACAGCATGTGGTTCTTCCTGTCCGGGTGGCCCGAACAGCCCCCCAATGAGATGAATTTTTCCTCAGTATGGTTCAGGACCCTGACAGGTGATCGTGGGACCGGCCGCTGTTACAGCTTCGTGGCAGGACCGTCCTTCGTCCGTACCCGGGAACGCGAAAGGCCCGGAGGACGAATCCTCCGGGCCTTCCGGCTACTGAGTAGCGGGGACAGGATTTGAACCTGCGACCTCTGGGTTATGAGCCCAGCGAGCTACCGAGCTGCTCCACCCCGCGTCGGTGAACACAACAATACGGGGAAGTCGCCGATATGGGAAATCGGTTCCTCAGGGCGCCCTGGCGACCCGCCGCCGACCGGGTGCCGGGTGCCGGCCCGCACGGCACCTCGCCCAGGCTGCGAAGGCGACCAGCGCGGCGAAGCAGGGCACCATCAGCGCCCCGTACACCACCAGGAAGCCGTCCGTGCCGAGGTCGGCGGCGGCGTTCCAGGTGCCGTGCAGCGCCATCGCCAGCAGCAGCCCGGCCGGCACCGCGAGCCGGGCCAGCCAGCGCCGCGCGGTGGTGAGGGCGACGGCCAGGCCGATCCCGGTGAGCGCGGTGAACAGCGGGTGGGCGAAGGGCGAGAGCAGGGCGCGCAGCACGAAGGTCTGCACGGTGCTGTCGAAGTCGCGCAGGCTGGGCGGGTCGCCGAGGCCGATGCTGTCCAGCCGCTGCCGCTGGTCGCTGCTGAAGGCCCGGCCCAGGTAGAGGGCGTTCTCGGTGAACGCGAAGCCGCAGGCGGTCATCCCGCCGAGCACCACCCCGGCGGCCAGGGTGCGCGGCCGGGAACGGTGGTGCGGCGCCCCGGAGGGCGGGGCCGGGCGCAGGTACGGCAGCGGCCGCAGGTACGGGCGCAGGCGCAGTCGGCCGCGGGCGTGCGGCCCGACCGGGTGGCGCGGGTGCGGGCGGGGGCTCCGGGGCGCGGGCGACCGGCGCAGCAGCGGCGCGCAGGGGCGTCCGGTGCGGCGGCCGCGGCAGCGCAGCCGCTGGCCGAGCGGGAGCAGGAGCACCAGCAGGGCGGTGGCCTTGGCGGTCTCCTCGATCACCGGGGTGGCGATCCCGGCGCCGAGCAGTTCCCCGAACTGGCCCCGGTGCCGGGTCAGGTAGCTCGCCGTCCAGTTGTTGGCCAGGATGGCGACGGTGGTGGCCGCGCAGGCGCCCCAGCCGAGGCAGAACACGGTGTGCCGCAGCGGGACCCGGGCGGTGAGGTTGAGCCAGGCCAGGCCGCCGAGCACGAACGGCAGCGGCACCACCGCCAGGCCCAGGCCGACCAGCAGTCCGACGGTGCCGGTCTGCCGCTGGACCAGGTGCAGGATCAGCACCCCGCAGCCGATCAGGGTCAGGACGGCGGTCGCGGTGACCGAGGAGAGCGCCACCGAGCGGCTGCGGCCCGGCGTGGCCCCGGGGGCGGTGGTGCCGGCGCGGAGGACGTGGTCGACGGCCGGGAGCGGCACGGCGGTACCCGGCCGGGGCAGCAGGCGATGCGCCCGGTGCCTCCGGGGCCCCGGAATGGTCCGGGTGCCGCCGGTGCTCGGGACCGTCTCCGGTGCGTCGGCGGCTGCTCGAACCGTCGTGCGACCGCCCGTCCGGAACCCGCCGCCGGACGGGCTGCCCATGCGGCACAGGGTAGGCCACGGCGGCGGCCCGCCGGGAGGAGTCGGGACGAACCGTCCCTCCCGGGCCCGCCCGTCCGGCCGCCGCGCCGCCGCCCGTTCGAACGGTGCCGGAGGGTCAGCGGCGGCGGAACAGCAGGTCGTGGACGACGTGCCCCTTGGCGATCCCGGCCCGTTCGAACTTGGTGACCGGGCGCCAGTCCGGCCTCGGGGCGTAGCCCGGAATGCTGCCGTCCGGGTGGTCCCCGGGCTCCAGCCAGCCGGTCCCGTCGCCCTCGGGGTGCAGGTTCTCCAGCTCCGGCGAGGCGGACAGCACCGCCAGCATCTGCTCCGCGTACGGCTCCCAGTCGGTGGCGCAGTGCACCAGCGCGCCGGGGGCGAGCCGGGGCAGCACCAGGTCGAGGAACGAGGGCTGGACCAGCCGGCGCTTGTGGTGCTTCGGCTTGGGCCACGGGTCGGCGAAGTAGACCCGCAGACCGGCCAGCGAGGCGTCCGGGAGCATGTCGCGCAGCAGGATCACCGCGTCGCCGGCGGCGGTCCGGACGTTGTGGGAGCCGTCCCGCTCCAGCAGGCCGAGCAGGTTGCCGTGGCCGGGGGTGTGCACGTCGGCGGCGAGGATGCCCATGGCCGGGTCGGCGGCGGCCATCGCGGCGGTGGTCTCGCCCATGCCGAAGCCGATCTCCAGGGTCACCGGCAGGCCGTCGAACAGCTCCCGCGGGTCCAGCGGGGTGCCGTCGATGGGGATGCCGTACGTCTCCCAGCTCCGGTCCAGGGCGCTCGCCTGGGCGTTGGTCATCCGGCCCCGGCGCGGCTGGAAGCTGCGGATGCGACGCTCGCGGTGCTGGGCCTCGGTGGCCTTGTGCGGGTACATCGGCGCGGGGTAGGCGGCCGGCGCGGCGGACATCCGGGCGGACGGCGAGGGCTGGGGGATCGGGGCGGTGGCAGTCACAATCACCCGAGTCTACGGGGCTGTCGGGGCTCTCCGGCCGGGCCTGTGACCGGGCTCATCCACCGGCCCGGCCGGCGCTCGGCCCACCTGTCGGCGGCCGGGGAACGGGGAAGGAGCCGCACCCCCGTGACGGCTCCTTCCCCTTCCTCCCGGCGTCGGCCCCCCGACCGACGCCGGCTCCTGCCGCGGCCGTCCCCTCCCTGCCGCGGCCGGGCCCGGTCGGCGCGGGCTCCCCGGCCCGGACCGTCCCGCTGATCCGCTACTCCTCCCAGGGCCAGCCGGCGTCCGCCCCGGATTCCAGGAGCGGGATCAGCCGGAAGGCCGCGTCGCCCAGGCCACCGAAGGTGTGCCGGTGGGCGCTGCCGCCGGGGCCGTGGCCCGGGGCGTAGCCGGCCAGGTTCCAGGTGTAGACGGGGACGTGGGCCGGGACGGCGGCGAGGGGGTCGCCGCCCCAGTGGCCGGGGCCGGTCTGCTCGTCGGTGACGATCACCACCCGGTCGTGGCCGCGGTAGTGGGTGCGGACGGCGTCGGCGGTGTTGGTGCCGCCGAGGTCGGAGAAACGTTCCAGCACACGCAGTACCGCCTCGCCCCGGCCGACGTCGACCACCCGGCTGGTGGTGCCGAACTCGACCAGGTCCGCCTCGGCGGCCCGGACCTTCAGCGCGGTGCCGAAGATCGCCGCCGAGTCCGCCCGGTTGAGCTCGGTCGGCCCGCCGGAGCGGTCGAACATCGAACCGGAGCGGTCCACCAGGATCAGCGTCCGGCCCGGCAGTTCGGGCACGTTGGCCAGCGAGTGACCGAGCGCCGTCTCCAGCGCGTGCCCCCAGCGCAGCGAGGGCACGTTGCGGTGCGCGGCCAGGTAGCGGAACGGGAACTGGCGCGAGCGCCGCACCTCGCCCTTGTCGGAGATCCGCCGGGCCACCTCGGCCGCGACGGCGTCCGAGACCCCGGCCCGGTCGAAGTTGCGCAGGTTCCGGACCAGCGCCATCGGGCCCATCGACGGGATGACCGCCGCCCAGACGTCCGCGTCCAGAGGCCCCTGCAGCCAGCCCGCCAGCGCCTCCCAGGTCAGCCCGGCGGCGGCCAGCCGCGCGGCGCCGCCCTCGGCGGTCACCGCCGACCGGCGCTCCTCGACGGGCAGCGCCAGCAGCTCGCGGTTGGCGGTCAGCATCCGGTCGGCGGCCGGCGGGACGGCCTCGTCCGGGCGGTGCCTGCGGTCCAGCGCGTACGCGAACAGGGCGCCCTGCCACTCCTTCGCCGGGTCCGGCGAGGGGTGGGTCAGCTCGATCACGTCGCCGAAGCGATAGCCCTTGCCCGCCGTGTCGTACTTGAGCAGCGAGCGGGCGTCGTACAGGTGCCGGACGGCGTCCGCGACCCCGCGCTTGAGCGGCTTGGGCAACGCCCGGCCGTAGCGCGAGGTCCAGTAGGCGAGCAGCTCGCCCGGCTCGTCGGCGCGCCGCAGCACCGCCGCGACGGCCTGCCGGGAGTGGCCGTGGGCGCCCGCGTCCAGCCGGGCGCGGGTGAACTCGGCGGCGCCGACCAGGGCGGCGGTGCGCATGTGGGCGCCGTAGCGCAGCCAGCGCAGCAGTCCGACGGTCCACTCCGGCTCGGCGACGGCGAGTTCGCGCACCAGCGCGGTGTAGCGGTCGTCGCGGTCGCCGCCGCGCTCGTGGAAGGTGTCCTGGCCGACCATGTTGGCGATCGCCAGCAGGAAGAGCTCGGACTTGCGGTCCCGGACGAAGCCCGGGCCGCCGTTGTGGTTGACGGTGCGCTCGCCGGTGGTGGCCACCGGCGAGCTCGGACCGGCCTTGGTCCTGCGGAAGTTGAACCTGGACATGCGGAAGCCCCCCTCGGCGTGCTGGTGTCAGTGGGGAGGGAGGCATGCTGCGGCAGCGGTGCCCGGGGCCGTCATGGCTGACGCGGACCCGGGCACCACGAAGAGCTGCCTCCCGAGATCAAAGGTGGCGGCGGTGTTTCGCGGGCTCGAACCGCAGCGCCCTGGGGGCGCCTCACCAAGAAGTAACCGCTGCCGTCGCACCGGGAGGTGCGGACGAACTGTTCACGTACAGGTGTCCAGAGATCGAAGGCGGCTGAGGTGACATAGCTGCTCTACCGACTGAGCTACACCGGCCCGAAGCCGGTGACGGGACTCGAACCCGCGACACGCCCATTAAGAGTGGAAGTAACCTCTGCCTGCGCACCTGGACGAGAGAGACCATAGCGAGGCCCCTCTCGTCACCGCACTCCATTTACCGCCGGACCGCCGGATCGCCGTTTACCGCCGGACCGCCGTCCCGTCCGCTCACGCCGGAGCGACGATCACCGCCCGGGCCCGCTCGGTCAGCTCCCGCACCCGGCGTTCCCCCTGGAAGGGCTCCAGCCGCCGCAGCATCTCCACCACGTACTCCCGGCTGCGCTGCGAGGAGATCCGGCCGGCCACCTCGACGGCGCGCTCGCCGGCGGCGACCGCGGCGTCCAGGTTGCCCGCCTCCGCCTCGGCCATCGCCGAGACCACCAGTCGCAGGCCGTGCGAGCGGACGAAGCCCTCGGTGGGCGTGGCCAGCGCCTCGCGGGTGAACTGCCGGACCTTGGAGGGCACTCCGAGGTCGCGGAAGCACTCGGCGGCGTCGGCGGCGAGCCGGTCGTAGGCGTAGAAGTCCATCCATGCCGGGTCGGGATCCCCGGCGCGCGCCCGTTCGAGCGCGCTCTCCGCCGCGCCGAGCGCCGTCGCACACGCCGCCGCGTTGCGGGCCTTGGCCTGGGCCCGGGCCTCCACCAGGTGGAAGAAGCTCATGGTGCGGGCGGTGGCCAGGCCCCGGTTGCGCTCCAGCGCGGCCTGGGCGAGGTCGACGGCCTCCTCGGCGAAGCCCCGGTAGCCCGCCTGGAGGCTCATCGAGGCCAGCACGTAGCCGCCGAGCGGGACGTCGGCGGCGGCCCGGGCGAGCCGCAGCGCCTGGATGTAGTAGCGCTGGGCGGCCTCGTGCTGCCCGGTGTCGAAGGCCATCCAGCCGGCCAGCCTGGTCAGTTCGGCGGTCGCGCCGAACAGCGCCCGGCCGACCGCGTCGCTGTACGAGGCGAGCAGCAGCGGCGCCGCCTCCACCCGCAGGCACTCCGGCACCATCGACGAACGCCAGTCGCCGCCGCCGTACTTGGAGTCCCAGCGACGGGCCTCCTGGGCGGCCTCGCGGAGCTTGGCGGCGTCCGAGTGGCCGACCCGGTAGGAGGAGGTGTCGGTGGGGGAGCGCGGCACCTCGCGGGCCACCGAGCCGTCGGCGGGGGTGATCAGCCAGCGGGAGACGGGGGTCGCGTAGGCGGCGACCGAGAAGGTGCCGGCCAGGCTGTCGCTCCAGCGGCCGCCGCCGGGCCCCCGGCGCAGGTCGAGGTCGACCCGCCACAGGTCGGTCGCCGAGCGGACCGCGTCGGCGACCTCGCGCGGGAAGGCCAGGCCGAGTTCGGGCGCCGGGTCGGTGTCGCCCAGGCCGATCTCCTCCAGCGGGACGGGCCGGCCGAGCTTGCCGCCGATCGCGGTGGCGATCAGGTGCGGGACGGGCCCCTGCGGCACCATGCCCTTGCTGACCCAGCGGGCCACCGAGGTCTTGTCGTACCGCAGGGTCAGCCCGCGTTGGGCGCCGAGGTCGTTGACCCGGCGGGCCAGTCCGGCGTTGCTGATCTGGGCGAGGGTCAGGAGCGTGCCGAGCCGTTCGTTCGGTCCACGTGGGCTGACGGTCATGGTGGCGGCTGCACCTCCTGCGGCCTTGTGCGCGGGGCCCGGGCGGCACCGGGCCGTAGCTGCTGTACCTAGCGTAGTCGGACGCGTTCCGACGGTTAAGAGGTCGCATTCCGGATGGCGGGATCGCGCACTCGGCCGTGCCGCACCGGAGTTGGTCCGGACCGCTCGGATCCGGCCGACCGTGCCGCGCGCCGGAGCGTCGTGCTCCGGTCCCGTGTACACGTGCGCCCGGCCGTGCCCCCTGGCCCGACCGGCTGGTCGGCGATTCGCTGGTGGTCGTGGGTCGGCCTGCCGTCGAGGACCCGGCGGGCCGGGGGACGCCGCCGCCTCAATCCCCGCGGGTGGTGGTGAAGTCCGGGAGGGCATGCGGATGCCCTCCCGGGCCGGGCGACGCCTTTCGGCCATCTCGCGATGCCCATGCCAAAGGTGATTCGCCGGCGGTCCGGGCCGGGGAGGGGGAGGCCCGGCCCGCCCGCCCCCCGGAGCACCAGGCGGATCGAACTCCCTTCCGGCGGGCGGAACTTGCCCACGCGCAGCGATCGCGCACCGGACGGAGCTCCGGCCGGGAGCGGGCCCGCACGGCCCCGGCGGTCCGTCGAACGGCCGGTCCGAACGGAGGCGGAACCCCGGAACACCGGCCACGGAGACGCCCCGCGGTGGCACGATGTCTCCTGACGGCGCGTCCGAGCTGCGGGGACCCGCCGGGACGCGCCCGGGCCGCCACGGCAGCACCACCCGGCCGCCCGGCGGGCGGCGAACGCGCCGCACGGATGCAGGTCCTCGTCCGGTGGAGGCACGATGCGGTGGCTGACGGGCTGGTGCACGGGTGCGCCGAGCGCGGGCTCCCCGGCGCACGAAGTGCGCGGCGGGGTCGAGCCGATCGCCGCCCGTCCGCTGTGGTCCGGGCCCGACCCGCTCTGGGCCGTGGGCGACTGGCGCCCCGCGGAGATCCGCCTGGTCACCCACCGCCCCGGCGCCCCCGCCGTGGTCAGCACCGGCCCCACCGAACCCGACCGGATCGAGGACACCCCCGCCACCACCCGGCTCGCCGTCCTCGGTCACTGCGGAGCCACCGACGCCGAACTCGCCGCCGGCCTCGCCGCCGCCCGCGGCGGCGCCGTCCGCCATCTCACCGCCTGGCCCGGCAGCTACACCGTCGTGCTGCGCTCCGGCCCCCGCTCCACCCTGCTGCTCACCGACCTGGCCGGCGCCCGGCCCGTCTTCCACACCCCGTGGGCCGGCGGCACCGCGTACGCCACCGCCGCGCTGCCGCTCGCAGACCTGGTCGGCGCCCCGCTGGACACCGGCCACCTCGCCGCCCGGCTCGCCTGCCCGGAGTCCCCCGAGGCGCTCGGCGCCGGCACCCCGTACCTGGGCGTGCAGCGGGTGCCGCCCGGCCATGTGCTCGGCATCCGCGGCGGCCGCCCGTACCTGTCCGGCTACGACGACCCGGCCGGTGCCGAGCAGCCGCGCGACGAGGCGCCCGCCGTCCGCGAACTCACCCGCGCCCTGCTGGAGTCCGTCCGCTCCCGGGTCCGCACCACCACGCCGGTCCCCGACCCGGTCGGACGGGCCCGGCTCGGCGTCGACCTCTCGTACGGGACGGCCTCCGCGACCGTCGCCCTGCTCGCCGCCGCCGTCCCGCTGCCGCCGGTGCCCGCGGCCACCGCCGGAGCCGGGACGGCCACCGTCGGGGCCAGGAGCGGCGCGGTCAAGGGCTCCTGGGCCCGCGCCGCCACCCGGGAGGCCGCCGCCCCCGAGCGGTTGGCCGCCGTCACGCTCGGCGAGACCGGGCCCCCGGCCGGCCTCGCGCTCGCCCCCGACACCCCGCGGCTGCGGCACACCGTGCTCGACCCCGGCCCGGACACCCTCCCGTACGCCGGGCCGGGAGCCGACCCCCGGGCGGGCCGGCTCACCGACGAGCCCGGGCCCGAACTCGTCGCCGCCGCCCGGGCCGAGGCCCGCTTCGACGCCGGCGGCACCGACCACCTCACCGGCTACGGCGCCCGCCAGGTCCTGGACGGACACCCGGCCCGGCTCGCCGACCTCGTCCGGGCCGGGCGGCCGCGCGAACTCCTTTCCCCGGTCGTCGCCCTGGCCGGCGCCGACCGGGCGGCCGCGGGCGTCCTCACCGGCACGCTGCGCACCCCGCTCACCGTGCTCCGGGCCGCGCACCGGCTCTCCCGGGTCCGCTACGCCGAGGCGCTGGACGAGGCGGCCGCCAAGCTGACCGCCCGCCACGTCCCCGACGGCGGCGGCACGGCGGGGGCCCGTTCGGCCGTCGACCTCGCCTGGTGCGTGCCCGGCCCGGCTGCCCGCTGGCTCTCCGACGAGGCGCTCTCCTCGGTGGCGCTGCGGCTCCGCCTGGCGGCGCGCAAACCGGCGCCCGAGGAGCACCCCGGCGCGTACCGGGCCCGACACGCCCTCTACCGGCAGGCGCGCGGGTTCCGCACGCTCGTGCACGCCGCCGAACAGCCCGGCCAGCGGCTGCACGCGCCCTTCCTCGACAACCAGGTGGTGCGCGCCGCCCGGCTGCTGCCCGACGACGTCCGCCTCCAGCCCGGCGCCCGGCACGCCCTCCTGCACGCCGTCCTCACCGGCGCCGGCCGCACCGACCTGCCCCCCGACTGGGGCCGCGGCCCCCGCCCCGACCGCACCGCCCCCGCCCGCGCGGGCCTGCGCCTCGCCGCCGACGGCCTCGCCGAACTCTTCGACGCCCCGCTGCTCGCCGAAGCCGGCCTCATCGACCTCCCCGCCGTCCGCGCCCGCCTCGCCCACTCGGCCGACCCCGCCACCCCCCTCTCCCCCGCGGACCTCGCCGGCCTCGCCGACCTCGTCTCCACCGAGCTCTGGCTCCGCCGGGTCCGCGCCCGCCGCCACGGCGCCTGCTGGACCGGCCTGCCCAGCCCCCGGCGGCCCGCCCTCACCTCCTGAGCCTGGTGGGCCTCCTGAGCCTGGGGAGCCCGCGCCGACGACTCCGGCCGGCCCGCCCCACGACCGTGGGCCCGCCCCGCACCCCGCCCTGCGGCGCGGTTGCCGGGGCCGGGTCGGGGCGGCGGTGATGATGGCGGGGGTGTGGATCCGGGGCGAGGAGGGTGCGCGGTGGCCGGTGGGAGCGCGGGGCGGGAGGTGCCCGTCGTGCTGTCGGTGCTCGGCCGGCCGCCGACGGGGCGGCCGCCGGGGGTGCTGGCGGCGTGCGACGGCTCGGACGGGTCGCTGTGGGCACTCGACCGGGCGATGACGGAGGCCGAGCTGTTCGGGCTGCCGCTGTACGTGCTCGCCGTGGTCAACCCGGCGCCGGCCGGCTACCCGCCGGGGATGGCGGAGCTGGTGCAGGAGAGCGTGGAGACGCTGGTCGAGAGCATGGCGGACGGGCTGCACCGCTCGGTGGCCGCCGTGCAGCGCCAGCGCCCCGCGTCGTACGCGGGGGAGCTGTCGCTGCACGTGGTGCTGGGCAGCGTGATCGAGGTGCTGCTGGAGGCGGCGACCCGGCAGCACACGCTGGTGGTCGGCACCCGGGGCAACGGCGGTTTCGCCCGGCTGCTGATGGGCTCGGTGAGTTCGGCGGTGGTGCACCACGCGGCATGCCCGGTGCTGGTGGTCCCGGCGCCGCCCGCGGTGTGATCCGCTCCACGGACCGGGCCGCCGGGAATGCCCCGAGATGGTTCATCGTTCACCCATCTTGTACACATTCGCCAAGACGCCCCCTGGAGCCCCCCGCAATGAAGGTCGAGATCTGGAGCGACATCGCCTGTCCCTGGTGCTACATCGGCAAGCGCCGTTTCGAGCAGGCCCTGGCGGACTTCCCGGGCAAGGAGCAGGTCGAGGTCGTCTACCGCCCGTACCAGCTGGTCCCGGACGCTCCCGCGACCGCGAGCCCGCACCGCGCCTGGCTGGCCGAGCGCTACGGCCCGCAGTCGGTGGCGATGGACGCGCGGGTGGCCGAGCTGGGCCTCGCCGAGGGCATCACGTACGACTTCGACGCCGCGCTGCACGCCAACACCCTCCTGGGCCACCGGCTGCTGCACCTCGCCGAGGTCGAGTACGGCCCGGCCGTCCAGGGGCGGCTGAAGGAGGCGCTGCTGAAGGCGCACTTCACCGACGGCGTCGACGTCGGTGACCGCGCCGCGCTGACCGACGTCGCCGTGGCGGCCGGCCTGGACCGGGACCGGGTGACCGCCTACCTGGCGGGCGACGAGGGCGTCGCCGAGGTCGACGCCCAGCTGGCCGAGGGCCGCGAGCTGGGCATCAACGCCGTGCCGACCTTCGTCTTCGAGGGCAAGTGGGCCGTCCAGGGCGGCCAGGACGCCGAGACCTTCCGCAAGGTGCTGGACCAGGTCGCCACCGAGATCGGCGAGCGCCGTCCCGCCCCGGTGCAGGTCGCCCCGGCCGGGGAGGCCTGCGCGGACGGCTCCTGCGCCATCTGACGCCCGGCCGACCGGGCGCACGGAATCGCGGACCCGAGGCCCGCTCCAGGACTCCTGGAGCGGGCCTGCGTCATGACCGACCGGAGACCCGACCGGAGGACTACCCGGAGACCCGACCGGAGACCCGACCGGAGCGCGCGCCCGTCACGAGCACCGGAAGCGGGCCTGGGCCCAGTCCGCGACGTTCAGCGCCGACCAGATCCCGCTCACCGGCGTGACCACCAGCTTGACCGACTTCTGCCCGGCCAGCGGCACGTGCACCGGCACCGCGTCGTCGCCGACGGCCAGCGCGCGGGAGCTCCACAGGGTGCTGCCGTCACCGCCCTGGACGGAGAAGACGACTCTGCCGGGCGAGAGCGTGGCGTCGTCCACCCCGGCCACCGCGTCGAAGGACGCGCAGCTGCGGTTGAGGTCGATCACGGTGGTCGCCGGGGCGTGCACGGTGATCGCGTGCGGGTGGTAGTCGCCGCCGATCCAGCCGCCGTCACGCTGCCAGAAGTTGTCGCTGCCCTTCTGCCGGATGCTCGGCTCGGGCGGCGGCACCCGGTTGTTGCCGGGCTTGAGCACCGGCAGCGAGTTGCCCCAGAAGTCACTGAGGACGGGCGGCACCGGCGTGGTGACGGTCGGGGTCGGCACCGGCGGCAGGGTGGGCGTCGGCACCACCGGGACGTCGGGCGTGGGCAGCGGCGGCAGCGGCGGCAGGGTCGGCACGGGCACGACCGGGGGAGTGAAGGTCGGCTTCGGCGCCTTCGAGCTGCTGGGCGCGGGCGTGACCGGCTCCGGCGCCCCCGTGGTGGCGGGCTGCGGAGTCCGGGAGGCGGCGGCCGGCTGGGCCGAGGGGCTCGCCGCGGGCGCCTCCGGGGCCGGATCGGCGGCGCCGGGCGTCGGAGCCGGGGCCGGGGCCGCGGTGGGCGCGGCCGGGGGCGGCGCCGGAGCGACGGCGACCGGGGCGCTGGGGGCCAAGGGAGCGGCCGCCGGGGGCGCCGGCTCGGG
>NZ_JBSHAP010000162.1:0-18417 GCF_053611565.1 Kitasatospora sp. NPDC054795 | reverse complement strand
ATCCCGGGGGCCGCCCCGCCGCTGCCGTCCGCCGGAAGCCGCCACCAGAGCGCCCGGAACCCCGCTCGACGGGCACTTGAGGAATCCGGCCACCGCCGCCGGGCGCCACTAGGGTGCGACGCGTCCACCCCACCATCCCGCTGACTCGAACGCCCTTCCGTACGAACGAGGTTGCCGTCCCCGCGGCACACCGCTCCCTCCAGCGGGTCCCCGCATCCACCGGTCCCCGCGGCAACGAGTCCCCGCCTTCACGCGTCACCGGCTCCACGAGTCCCCAACCCCCGAGTCCCCGCCCCCCGCACGAGAGGAGAACCGCCATGCACCTCAGGGTCCTCGGCCCCCTCACCGCCGACCTCAACGGCATCTCCGTCGTCCCCACCGCCGCCAAGCAACGCCAGATCCTCGCCCTCCTGGCGCTCTACCCGAACCGGATCCTGCCGACGGCCACCCTGATCGAGGAGATCTGGGGCGACGACCCTCCGAGACAGGCGCTCACCACGATGCAGACGTACATCCTGCAACTGCGCCGCCGGATCACCCAGGCCCTCGGGCCGACCCCGCACACCACCGCCAAGGACATCCTCACCACCCGGCACGGCGGCTACCAGCTCACCACCCACCCGGACAACCTGGACGTCCACACCTACAACCTGCTGACCAGTCAGGGTCAGCACGCCTTCAACCACGGCCAGGACCACCAGGCCGCCACCCACTTCCGCCAGGCCCTCGCCCTCTGGCACGGACCCGCCCTGGTCGACGTCCGGCCCGGCCCGATCCTCACCATCGAGATCATGCGGCTGGAGGAGAGCCGGCTGATCACCCTGGAGCGCCGCATCGACACCGACCTGCGGCTCGGCCGGCACAACGAGCTGATCCCCGAGCTCACCCACCTCACCCATCAGCACCCGCACCACGAGGGCCTGCACGCCCAGGCCATGGTCGCGCTCTACCGGGCCGGCCGGCAGACCAGCGCCCTGACCGCCTACCACCACCTGCGGCACCGGCTGACCAGCGAACTCGGCATCCAGCCCTCCCCGCACCTGCAACACCTCCAGCACGCGATCCTCACCCTGGACCCCACCCTCAACACGCCCACCACGGCGCACCCGACCACCTACAACCTGTACTCGGCCTGAGCCCCGTCCGGACGGCCGTCCCCGCAGACCTCTCCCAGCCCTCACCCACAGGACGCGTCATGACCACCGCACCCGAGAAACCCCTCGCCCTGATCACCGGCGGCACCCGCGGCATCGGCCTCGCCATCGCCCGCGAACTCGGCAGCCGCGGCCACCGTGTCTTCATCTGCGCCCGCACCGCCAAGGACATCGACCAGGCCCTCGCCACCCTGCGCGACGAGGGCCACCAGGCCCACGGCCTCACCTGCGACGTCCGCAGCCCCACCCAGGTCGGCGAACTGATCCGGCACGCGGTGGCCGAGCACGGCCCGATCACCGTCCTGGTCAACAACGCAGGCCGCACCGGCGGCGGCCCGACCGCCACCACCACCGACGACCTCTGGTACGACGTCATCGACACCAATCTGAACGCCGTCTTCCTGGTCACCCGGGAGACCCTCCGGCACGGCCACATCACCACCACCACGCACCCGCGGATCATCAACATCGCGTCCACCGCCGGGAAGCAGGCCGTCACCCTGGGCGCCCCGTACACCGCGAGCAAGCACGCCGTGATCGGCTTCACCCGGGCGCTGGCCAAGGAGCTGGCACCGACCGGCACCACCGTCAACGCCATCTGCCCGGGGTACGTCCAGACCCCGCACACCGCCAGGATCCACCACGAGTACGCGACCGCCTACAACACCACCCCCGAGACCATCCACCAGCACTTCACGACGCACATCCCGCTCGGCCGCTACACCACGCCCGAGGAGGTCGCCTCGCTGGCCGGCTACCTCACCAGCCCCACCGCGGCCAGCATCACCGCCCAGGCGCTGAACGTCTGCGGCGGGCTCGCCACCCAGTAACCCCCGGCGCGATCCTGGCCGGCCCACGGGAAGGATGAGGGCTCCGGTGCCCGCTGATCAGCCATGACGAACCGTCAGTTTTCCAGCGCACCCGTCACCTTGCGGGTGACCGGCGCCCCGGCGCCCTGCCTGCCCGTCGGCCGTCCGCCCCGGCCGCTGGACGCGGGGGCGGTGCGCGCCGCGCTGGCCGGCACCGCCGACCGGCCCCGGCAGTCCGCCCAACGCCGCGACCGGGCAGCGGAGTTCGTCCTGGTCGAGCTGCACCGGACGTACCCGGCGCAGGCCCTGCGCGCCGCGCTGCGGACCGTCGCCGCCGAGGACTCCGCCGGGCCCGCGACGGAACTGCTCTGGCAGCGGACGGCGGACGGCCCGGAGGCGCTCGACCGGGTGCTCGCCGACCTCGGGCGCAGCCTGGCCGTCGGTCCCCGGCTGCGGGCGGTACTGGTCGAGGACACCGGCCACGGCAGTGCCCCGGGCGGCGGCCGGCGGCTGTTCGTCGGCATCGCATCCGGCCCGCCCGCACGCGCCGCCGGGGTGCTGGAGGAACTGCGCGAGGAGCTGGCGCACCCGCCGGAGCCGGTCACCGTGCCGACCAGCGCGCTCCAGCGGGAGCTGCTGCGCCAGGTGATCGGCGAGGACGGGCCCGCCGGGCGGCACGTCGAGCAGCTGTCCTGGCACTGGCACGGGCCACTGGACACCGAGCGCTTCACCGCGGCCTGGCAGTCCGTCTTCGACCACGAGACGGTGCTGCGCGCGGCCTTCGACTGGGACGAGGACGGCACCGACGGCCCCTGGATGGTGCTGCACGAACACGCCGCCCCCGAGGTGATCCGGCACCGGCACGACGCCACCGACTGGAAGGACCTGCTCGCCGCCGACCGCCGGCGCGGCTTCGACCTGCGCCGCCCCGCCCTGCTGCGCGCCACCCTCGTCGACGACCCGCCGCACGCCGAGGACGGCCCCGCCACCCGGGTGCTGCTCACCTACCACCACGCCATGCTGGACGGCTGGAGCGTGCGGCTGCTGCTCCAGTCCTTCTACCGCGCCTACCTGACCGGCGGCGTCCTGCCCGGCGGCGAGCGCCGCCCCGACCTGCGCGACCACGCCCGCTGGCTGGCCGGCCGCAGCACCGACGCCGCGCGGCAGTTCTGGTCCACCCGGCCGCCCGCCACCCCCGTCCTGCCGCTCGCCCCCGATCCGCACCGGCGCGGCAGCGGCCGGGCCCGGCGCCGCCTCACCCCGTCCGAGGCGGTCCGGCTGCGCGGCTGGGCGGCCGCCTGGGGCGCGGGCGAGAGCAGCGCGCTCCAGGCGGCCTGGGCGCTGCTGCTGTACCGCGCCGAGCAGAGCGACCGGCCCCGCCGCCCGGCCCGGGCGGTGCGGGTCGGCTTCGCGGTGACGGTCTCCGGCCGGGGCATCCCGCTGGACGGCATCGACCGGCTGCCCGGCGCCCTGCGCAACCCGCTGCCGATCTCCGTCCGCGTGCAGCCGGGCACCACCGTTCCGCAGCTGCTCGCGGCGCTGCGCGACGGGGTGCTCGACCTCGCGGCCTACGAGTGGGTCGCGCCCGGCCAGGCCCACCGCTGGACACCCGGCGCGCGCGGGCAGCGGCCGAACTCCCTGGTCGTGCTGGAGCACCGGCCCGCCACGGCGCACCACCTGCGGCTGGAGACCGACCTGGCCGCGCACGGCATCCACGTGGAGAGCCCCGTCCCGGCCGGCACCCTCACCTCGTACCCGATCACGCTCGCCGCCCACTACGACGCCACCGGCGGGCTGGTCCTCACCACCACCCACGACCGCGCCCTGCTCGCCGACCGGGACGCCGCCGAGCTGCTCGACCAGAGCGCCCACCTGCTGCGTTCCTTCCCGGACCTGCCGAGCGGGCTGGGCACCACCGAGGTCCTGCGGACCACTCTGGCCGGCCGGCCGGCGCCCCGGCTGGGCGAGCCCGCGGACACCGGCTCCCCGGGCGGGGATCCGGCCGCCCCGGCGGTTCGGCTGGACATGCTGCGCCGGGCCGCCCGCCCGGGCGCGGGCTGGGTCCTGCTGCTGCCCCCGACCGGCGCCCCGCAGACCCGCTACCCCGGCGCCGCCCGCGGCTGGCCGGGCCCGCAGGCCCTCGGCGTGCTGCGCCCCGCCGGGGGCGACCCGCCCGCGGCCGCGTACCGCCCGGTGCTCGGGCCGCTGCTGGAGTCCCGCGCGCCTATCGCCCTGGTCGCGCCGCCGGGGCTCGGGGTCACCGCCTGCGAGATCGCCCGGCTGGGGGCGCCGGCGCACCACCCGCCGCTGGTGGTGCTGCTCGACGAGGGCGGCGACCTGGCCGCGGTGGCGGGCCTGCTGGGCGAGCTGCCGCGGCGTCGCTAGAGCTGCCGCAACGTCGCCGGAGCTGCCGCGTCGCCACTGGAGCCGCCGCGCTGCGGCCCGGGGTCGGCCGCGGCTAGGGTGACGACCGTGGCCCGCTTCGTCCTGATCCGCCGTACGCCGCTGCCGCCCGCCGAGTGCTGGGAGCGGCTGACGGCCTGGCCCCGGCACGGGGAGCGGGTGCCGTTCACCCGGGTCTCCGTGGTGCGCGGCAGCGGCCGGGCGGCGGGCGACCTCGTCCTGGCCCGGACGGCCCTGGGACCGCTGCGCTTCGACGACCCGATGGAGCTCACCGGGCTGGTCGTCCCCGGCCCCGGGCGGGACGGGCGGTGCCTGCTGGTCAAACGCGGCCGACCGGTGCGGGGCTGGGCCGAGCTGCGGGTCCGGGCGGTGGGCGGCGGCAGTGCGGCGGTCTGGACGGAGGAGCTGACGGTCGCCGGCGTGCCGCGACTGCTCGATCCCGTCCTCGCCCGGACGGGGCGTCTGGTCTTCGGCCGGGTGCTGGACCACCTGCTCGGGGCGTAGGCGGCCGGGCGGGAACGGGCACCCGCCGGGTCGCCGTACGCTTCGCCGGCTCGTCGGACGGCACCGCTTCCCGGCCCGCCGGCACCCGTCCCGCCCCATCGATCGCTGCCGTGCCGTCGGACCCGGCCCCGACGGACCCGCCGAGCCCTCAGGACCCGACGGCCGTCGGGGCCGCGACGGTGTCAGCGGGTGATGATGTCGAGGCCGGCGCGCACCGTGACGGTCGGGGAGATGTGGCCGGCGAGGTAGAGGGTGTGGCCGTCGGGGCCGAGGCTCAGGGCGGCGGTCCGTCCCACGCTCGGCGGGTAAACGGCCTCGGCGGGGACGAGGGCGCCGGCCTCGCAGCCCCGCGGTGGCCGCCACGCCCAGCCAACGGGGATCAGCGTCCCCGTCGACGGCCGCTGCCCCGGTCGGCGGAGGTCCGCCGCCAGTCCAGGTACTGCTGGCGGACGTATCCGCGCGCGTCGTCGCCGTCGGCGGTGACGCCGTCGTGCTCGGTCAGGTTCCCGGCCGCGATCCGCGCCGCCACCACCCGCCCCATGTCCTCGTCACCGTCCGCCAGTGCCAGGCGGTCGGCCCGGGCGGCGGTGCGCAGCAGGTACTCGCGCCGCTTGCGGGGCGGGCTCTTGGCGGTGCTCCGGCGGGCGGCCAGGTCCTTCTCCTCCTCCTCGACGCCCGGGGCGTCCGCGTAGGCCTGGGCCGCCGTGGGTACCGGCCCGGTCGGCACGGTCCGCACCGGCCGGGACGGCAGCGGCGGCAGCCCGCGCACGTGGAGCACCTCGTTCGCGAACTCCGGCCGGTCGACGGGCAGTCCTCGCCGGCCGAACACGGCGAACAGCTCGGCGAGGGCGCGCGGTTCGGTGCCGCGCGGCAGGTCGTCCCCGGTGACGCCGATCCGGCCGAGCTGCGGGCCCCAGAACCGGCCCGGCGGGTCCGCGAGGCGCAGCCGCAGGGTGACGTGGTGGCCGCTGGTCTCGACCTCCTCCCCGAACTCCATGGCCAGGCCGCGGATCTCCGACCAGGCGTAGCGGCGCGGAACCAGCAGCCGGACCACGGTGAGGCCGTCCTCGTCCTCCCGCAGCCAGCAGGTGTGCGGCACCGCGACGGCCACCGGGACGGCGATCAGCGCCCCGATCAGGGTGGCCGTGCCCGGGCCGGTGGCACCGGATCCGACCAGCGCGAACATCGCCACCACGGCCAGCGCGAGGCCGATCCCGATGTTGCCTCCCCACTGCCGCATGAACGCCAGCCGTACCGTCCGCATCCCGCCCCCTGCTGTCCCCGGTGTGTGGCTCCACGCTCCCGGGAGCCGCCGGGCCCGGGCAAGCGTCGGCGGAGAGCTGTGACGGCTCCGTGACGAAGCCTCGGCGCCGCGCTTCGGCGTCGGGCTACCGCCCGCGCAGCCGCCGGACGAGGTCGCGGGCGGCCTCCGGCCAGCTCGGGTGGTCGAAGGCGAAGCCGGCGTCGAGCAGGCGGGTCGGGACGACGCGCCTGCTCTTCAGCAGCAGCTCGGTGTCGGAGCGCAGGGCGAAGGCGCCCAGCTCGGCCATCCAGCGGGTGGCGGGCAGGGCCAGCGGCATGCCCCAGGCGGCCCGCAGCTCGCGCATGAACTCGCGCTGGGGCAGCGGGTTCGGGGCGGCGAGGTTGACCGGGCCGGTGAGGTCCTCTCGGAGAATCAGGAACTCGACGGCGCGGGCGAAGTCCCGCTCGTGGATCCAGGAGACGTACTGGGCGCCGCCCGCGACGGGGCCGCCGGCGCCGAGCCGGGCCAGCCAGGAGAGCGTGTCGAGGGAGCCGCCGCGTTCGGGGCCGAGGACGGCGGCGGTGCGCAGCGCGACCCGGCGGGTGTGCGGGGTGTCGGCCTCCGCCTGGGTGCGCTCCCAGGCCCGGGCGACGTCGATGCTGTGCCGCCAGGCGGGCGGGGCGTCGGGCTCGCTGCCGCCGATCAGGCCGTCCCGCTCGTCGTTGGGGGCGTCGTGGCGGTGGGCGTAGACGGTGGCGGTGCTCATCTGGAGCCAGCACGCGGGCGGGCGGCGGGCGGCCGCGACGGCCTCGCCGACGACCCGGGTCGACCGCACCCGGGAGTCCATCATCTCCTGCCGGTTCGACTCCGTGTAGCGGCAGTTGATGCTGCTCCCGGCGAGGTTGAGCACGACGTCGGCGCCGTCGATCTCCGCCGCCCAGGCGCCGAGGGTCCGCCCGTCCCAGCCGACCTGCCGGGGCCCGGCGGGCCTGCGGCTCAGCACGACGACCTCGTGTCCGGCGGCGGTCAGGCTCCGGTCGAGCAGCGCCCCGAGCGCACCCGATCCACCGGGAATGACGACCTTCATGGGCTCCCCCTCGTGCCTCGGTTCCTCGGGACCAGCCTAGCCCACACTTCTGAACGCGTTCAATTCCACTGCTCCACGCATGGCCCGCTCGATCCGTCGCCGCTCGATCCGTCCTTGGACCCCGCAGCCCGACCCGCCGCCCGGCCCGCCCGCCGGCCGCCACCCGCGGGCGACCGAAACCGTGCTGAAACCGCGTTGAAGGCGGACCCCGGCAAGCTCCTGGCCATCGGAAAGCCCGCCACGAGGCGGCAGAGCGCTGAAGGAGCACCCGGCATGACCACCTCCCCCGTCCGGCTCACCCCCGAGGACATCGAGAACCCCGCCGGCCCCTACGCCCGGTTCCGCGGACAGCGCGAACTGCCCCAGGTCGTCCTGCCCGGCCTGGACACCCCGGTCCGGCTGGTCACCCGCTACGCCGACGTCAAGGCCGCGCTCACCGAACCTCGGCTGGTCCGGGACCGCACGGGCATCGCCGCCCCGGCCGGCGCCGAATCCGACCCGCAGGACGAACTGACGGCCGCCGCCTTCGACGGCTTCCCCGCCGAGTACGCAAAGTACCTCTCCGGCCACCTCGCGCTGTTCGACGGCGGGGAGCACGCCCGCCGCCGCGCGCCGCTGACCCGCGCCTTCACCGCCCGCCGGATCGCCGCCCTGCGCGGCTTCGTCGAGCGCACCGCCGACGAGCTGCTGGCCGGCCTCGCCGCCCGGGACGAACCGGCCGACCTCCTGGGCGAGTTCGCCTACCCGCTGACCACCCACCTGGTCTGCGAGCTGGTCGGCGTCGAGGAGGCCGACCGGCCCCGGGTCTGCGACTGGATCCGCGACTTCGCGTACGGCGACGGCAGCCGGATGGTCGAGGGCCTGGTCGGCATCGTCGACCACGTCGGGGAACTGGTCGCCCGCCGCCGTTCCGAGCGCACCGAGGACCTCGTCTCCGCCCTGGTGCACGACACCCGCGAGGGCGAGCAGCCGCTGGACGAGGACGACCTGATCTCGATCGTCGTCCTGCTGATCAACACCGGCATCACCCCGCCCGCCCTGTTCCTCGCCCACGGCCTGCTCGCCCTGTTCGACCACCCCGACCAGCCGGGAGACCGGGCCGCCGGTGTCCTCGGCGAGGGCGAGCAGCCGGACGTAGTTGCCCTCGGCGGTCCACAGCCCGGCGAGGACGGCGGCGGTGGCGGCGACCGTCGGTCCGTCCCCGGCGGCGAGGGCCAGGCGCAGCGCGCGGACCAGGTTGTCCTGTTCGGCGCGGACCAACCGCCACTGCGGCACGGCCGCCGGGCCGAACGGGCCGTCGTGGTGGGCGATGCCGAACTCACGTGCCCAGCTGAGGAATCGAAAGGTGATGGCCTCGTCCTCGGCCGCCTTCGTCCGCTCGGCCGCGCCGAACTCGCGGACCGTCTCCAGCATCCGGAACCGTCCGCCGCTCAGGGTGTCGGCCAGGCGCAGCAGGGACTGGTCGACCAGGTCCTCCAGGACGGTCAGGACGTCGGCACCGGTGCCGTCGGCGGCGCCGCCGAGCAGCCGCTCGGCCGCCTCGGCGGTGAATCCGCCGGGGAAGACGGACAGCGCGCGCAAGGCGGCCCGGCCCGGTGGGTTCAGCAGGTTCCAGCTCCAGTCGACCACGGCCTGCAGGGTGCGGTGGCGCTGCGGCGCGTCGCGCGGTCCGCCGCGCAGCAGGGCGAAGCGGTCGGCCAGCCGGTCGGCGATCCCGGTCACCGTCAGCACCCGCACCCGGGCCGCCGCCAGCTCCAGCGCCAGCGGCAGCCCGTCCAGCCGGGCGCACAGCCCGGCGACCGGACCGACGGGCAGCTCGACGTCGGGCCGGGCCGCGCGGGCCCGCTGGGCGAACCGCTCGACGGCGGCCGCCCGGTCCAGCTCGGGCAGCGGGTACAGCGCTTCGGCGGAGATCCCGAGCGGCGTGCGACTGGTGGTGAGCACCCGCAGGTCGGGGCGGGCGGCGACCAGCGCCCGCACCAGGTCGGCGACGCCACGCACCACCTGCTCGCAGTTGTCCAGCACCAGCAGCACCGGCCCGGGGCCCAGGGCGCCGGCGATCCCCGCCCGGTCCCCCGTGCCGAGCGAGGCCGCGACCGCCCCGGCCACGTCCTGGTCGGCGGCCACTGCGGCGAGCGGCACCAGGTGCACCACCCGCTGCGTCGCCGCGCGGGCCGCGGCGGCGGCCAGCCGGGTCTTGCCGAGCCCGCCGGGCCCGACCACCGACACCACCCGGGCGGTGCCCAGCAGCTCCGCCACGGCGGCGAGGTCGGCTTCCCGGCCCACCAGGGCGTTCGGCTCGTGCGGCACCCCGCGCCGCACCGGCGCCGCCTCGCCGCGCAGCAACTCCTGGTGCAGTTCCCGCAGTTCGGGGCCGGGGTCGGCGCCCAGGGTGTCCCGCAGGCCGCGGCGGTAGCGGTCGTACCGGCCGAGCGCGGCCGCCGCCCCGGCCGTCCTGGCCTCGCTGCGCAGCAGCTCCAGCAGCACCTCCTCGTCCCTCGGCTGCCCGGCGGCCTCCTCGGCGAGCGCCTCGACGGCCTCCGGGTGCCGCCCGGTGCGTGCCAGCGCGAGCGCCCGGCCACGCCGCAACGCCCGGCGGATACGGTCCCGTTCGACGCGCAGCGCGGACACCGGGTCCGTCCCGTCGGAGTCGGCGGGCCCGCCTTGCCCTTCCCAGAGTTCCAGCCCCGCCTCGGCCTCGGCGAGCGCCCCGGCGTGGCCCCCGGCCCGCGCCTTCTCGGCGCAGGCGGCGGCGTGCAGCAGCACAGCGGAGGCGTCCACCCGTTCCTCCCCGAGCCCCAGCCGGTACCCGGTCGGCGTGCTGACGATGAGGTCCGCCCCGAACTTCGCCCGCGCCCGCGACACCAGCACCTGCAGCGCCTTCTCCGGCCGCTCGGGCCCGTCCTCCGGCCACAGCCCGTCCACCAGGCTCCCCCGGCCGCACCCGCCCCGCACCTCCCGCGCCAACAGTGCGAGCAGCCCCCGCAATCCGGGGGCGGTGACCTCCTCGCCCCGGCAGGAGACGGTGGACAGTATCCGCAGTTCGATCGTCACCGCGTCAGGCTAGCGATCACGCATGGGCCGCCGTCGCCCGGCTCCGCGACCACCTGCCCGCGCACCGGTCCTGATCCCCGGTCGGCGGACGTGGGCCTTGTGCCGCGGCACTTCGGTGCCTAGGGTCTCGATGTATCGATTCGATACATCGGACCGATACATCACGCCGCCCGGGTCGGGTCGACCCCGGTCGGCCGCAGCGTGCTGTGCGCCCACCCGGCACAGACCGCCGATCCGAAGGAGCTTCGATGACGGGGACCGACCACACCACCGGGCACCACCAGGACGCCGCACCGGACCACCCGCGCACCGGGCAACCGGCCGCACAGGACGAACGGCGGCTGCACGGCTCGTCGTTCGGCAAGGCGGCGGTCGCCTACGCCGAGCACCGCCCGGACTACGCGCGGGCCGCCGTGCGCTGGGCCCTCGAAACCGCGCCGGGCCTGCGGGTGCTCGACCTCGGCGCCGGAACGGGCAAGCTCACCGCCACCCTGGTCGCGCTCGGCCACGACGTCGTGGCGGTCGAACCCGACCCGGCGATGCTGGCCGAGCTGCGCGGCACACTGCCGGACGTGCGCGCACTGCCGGGCAGCGCCGAGGCGATCCCGCTGGCGGACGGTTCCGTCGACGCGGTGGTGTCCGGCAACGCCATGCACTGGTTCGACATGGACCTCGCGGGCCCGGAGATCGCCCGGGTCCTCGCGCCCGCCGGCGTGCTGGCCGGACTGTGGAACGTCTTCGACGACGGAATCGACTGGGTGGCCGGCCTCGCCCGCGTCACCGGCCCCGCCGCCATCGGCCCGCGCGACGTGCCCGCCGGCTGGCGCACCGCGACGGCACGGATGCACCTGCCCGGGTCCGGCGGGGACGCGTGGTTCGACTCGCCGGAGCAGGCGGAGTTCCCGCACGGGCAGCGGCGGACCGCGCAGTCCCTCGCCGCCACCCTCGCGACGAAGGCGGGTGTCCTGGTCATGCCGGAGCAGGAACGGACGGCCCTGCTGGACGCCACCCACGCCTATCTCGCCGACCGGCCGGAGACCGGCTCCGGCGAGTTCACCCTCCCGATGCTGACCGGCGTGCTGCGCGTCCGCCGGATGTGAGCCCCGCCGCCGCGTCCGTCCGACGACCGGCGGCCCCGGCTCCCCGACGATCCGGGGAGCGGGGACCGCCGAAGGGGCCGTCAGCTGTCAGCCCGGAACGCCCCGTGGACGCGCAGGTCGCCGTTGATCGCCACCTTGTCGTCGGCGGTGTACGGGATCCAGGCGTCCCCGGTCCGGACCGACAGGTGCCCGTTGGCATTCACTTCCTCTCGAACTCCGGCTCCCCGTGGACGACCAGCCGCGGCGGGCCGTCCAGCGCCTCCAGCACGTTGTCGACGGTCAGCCCGCCGTACGGGGTGAGCCGCTCCTTGGCCCCGGCCCGCTGGGTGACGAGGCCGTTCAGGTCCGCCTTGTCGGCAGCGACGGTTCCCCACTCCTGCTGTCCGTCCTTGCGCACGTTCACACCGGACTGCGGGCAGTCGATCAACGGGCGGCTGACGAGGAACAGGAGCCCGGCGAGGCGGAAGGCCCGGCCACCCTGCCACGGGGTCTCCACCGTGGAACCGAGTCTGCTCTGGAGCAGCACGCAGACACCGCTGTTGACCGCGTAGACCGCGGCCACCGTCCAGCGCGGTGCAGGCGGGGCAGGTGTCGATCTGGAGGGCGCCGGCCGCGCCCAGGGTGCCCACGACGACGCCGAGGTTGCGGCGGCGGCCTCCCACGACACGACCCGCGGTGCGCCGGGCCGGTGCCGCCCGGCGCGCCGCGGGCCCGTCACTCCGCGGGGGCGGTCTCCCAGGCACCGTAGCCGCCGATGAGGTCGTAGGTGTGCGCGTGGCCGTGGTGGCGCAGGAGGCTGGCGGCGACGGAGGAGCGGCTGCCGCCGGCGCAGTGGAGGACGACGGGGCGGTCGGTGGGCAGTTCGCCGTGGCGGGCGGGGAGTTCGGCGAGCGGGAGGTGGATCGAGCCGGGGATGGCTCCGTTCTCGCGTTCGCCGGCGCCGCGGACGTCGACGACCAGCGGCGGCTGGGAGCCGGCAAGTTCCTCGCGCAGGGTGTGGACGGTGAGCCGGGCGCCCTGGCGCATCAGCTCGGGGTTGGCGAGGAAGACGTCCTGCGGGTCGGCGAGGTAGCCGGCGACCTTGTCGAAGCCGATCCGGGCCAGGCGGGTGACGAGTTCCGCGCCGCGCTCCTCCGGGGCGATCACCAGTAGTTCGCGGTCCGGCGCCAGCACGGTGCCGGACTGCTCGGCGAAGCGCCCGTCGGCGGGGACGTTGAGCGACTCGGCGAGGTGTCCGGCGGCGAAGGCGGCCGGGTCGCGGCCGTCCACCACCAGGGCACCCTGGGCGCGCAGGCGCAGGAAGTCGGTGCCGGTCAGGGCGCGGACGGCGGCCGGGTCGAAGAGTTCGCGCTCGCGGCGGTTGAGGTCGGCGTCGTAGCCGAAGTAGGCGGGAGCGGTGGACTGGCCGTCGGTGACCAGGGCCACGAAGGTGGCCTCGTCCATCGGGGCGCAGGCGTAGTTGGTGGCGCGCTCGCGGCCGATGGTGGACCGGCGGTCGGTGGAGAGGTTCTTGCCGCAGGCCGAGCCTGCGCCGTGGGCGGGGAAGACGAGGGTCTCGTCGGGCAGGCCCAGCAGCTTGCGGTGGACGCTGTCGTAGAGCATCGCGCCGAGTTCCTCGGCGGTGACGCCGACGGAGGCGAGCAGGTCGGGGCGGCCGACGTCGCCGATGAACAGGGCGTCGCCGGTGAGGACGCCGTACGGGACGGTGTCGTCGGGCTGCTCGAAGAGCAGGACGCTGATCGACTCGGGCGTGTGCCCGGGGGTCTCCATGATCTGCAGGGTGACGTCGCCCAGCTCGATCCGCTCGCCGTCGGCGAGCTTGCGGATCGGGTACTCGGTCTCCGCCCGCTGCCCGTATCCGATCCAGGCGCCGGTGCGGTCGGCCAGTTCGAGGTGGCCGGCCAGGAAGTCGGCGTGGAAGTGGGTGTTGACGACCGCCTCGACGGTGAACCCGTGGGCCTCGGCGTCGGCGACGTACTCGTCCACGTCACGGCGCGGGTCGACCACGACAGCCCGACCGGTGCGCTCGTCGGCGATCAGGTACGAGGCCTGGGAGAGGCAGTCGAGGTAGAACTGGGCGAAGTACACGGGGAACCCTCCTGGGCGGCGTGGGGCGCCACAGCGCCATCGTGATACCCCCCTCGGTATATTTTCGAGCATACGGCTTCGGGTGCCGATACGGGCGGGGGTATGTCCGAACGATTTCGATAATACCCCCGGGGGTACTATGGTGAAGCCATCGAGGGGGTCGGCCACCGCCGCCGAGCCGATACGGGCGAGCCGAGGACGCACCGGCCACGCCGCCGTACCGGGCCACCGGGCCCGTACGGACGCCCGCGCCGCCCCCGACCCGCCGGACCACTGCGGTCCGGTCTGCACCACTGGAGACACCGCATGTCTTTGCTGCCGCACGCCCACGGGCCCGCTCCCCACGAACACCGCGCCCACGGACACCGCACCCCCGGGCGGACCACCCCCGCCGAGGCCCACGAACTCGCCCGCACCGGCGCCGCCGTTCTGCTCGACGTCCGGGAGGCCGCCGAGTTCGCCGCCGGGCACGCCCCCGGCGCGCTGCACCAGCCGCTGATCGGCCTGGTCGCCGGTGCCCCGCTGCCGCCCGCGGCGGCCGGCCGGACCGTGCTGGCGATCTGCCGCTCCGGCCACCGCTCCCAGCGCGCCGCGGAGCTGCTCGCTCAGCGCGGCGTCGAGGTGCTGAACGTGGCCGGCGGCATGAACGCCTGGGCCCTGTCCGGGCTCCCGGTCACCACGCCCGACGGAAGCGCCGGGCACGTGATATGACCACGCTGCTCCTGGCACTCGCCGCCGGCGCGGTGGTCGGGCTCGCCCTGGGCGGGCTGGGCGGCGGCGGCAGCATGCTCGCCGTACCCGCCCTGGTCTACCTGCTGGGATTCAGCCCGGCGCTGGCCACGACCGCCAGCCTGGTGATCGTCGCCGCGACCTCGCTGACCGGCCTGATCGCCCACGCCCGGGCGGGCCGGGTCCGCTGGCGCACCGGCGCCCTGTTCGCCGCCGCCGGACTGCCCCTCGCCGCGGCCACCGGGGCGCTGTCCGCCCACCTGCCGGGCGCGCTGCTGACCGGCGCCTTCGCGGTACTGGCGGCGCTCGCGGCCTTCCGGATGCTGAGGCCGCCCAAGGCCGACGCAGCGGAACGTTCCGCCGCAGGACTCGGCCGCTCCACGGCCGCCGGCGCCGGGCTCGGCGCCGTCACCGGACTGCTCGGCGTCGGCGGCGGCTTCCTCGCCGTACCGGCCCTGGTCTCGGTGCTCGCCTTCACCATGGCCGAGGCGGTCGGGACCAGCCTGCTGGTCATCACCGCCAACTCGCTCGCCGCCCTGCTGCCCCGCCTGGGCGCGACCGGCGCGATCGACTGGGCCGTGGCCGCCCCCTTCACCGGGGCCGCGATCCTCGGCGCCTGGGACGGCAAGCGGCTGGCCGACAAGCTCAGCGGGAGCACCCTGCGGAAGGCCTTCGCCGTCGCCCTGCTCGCCGTCGCCGCGCTGATGCTGATCACCACGCTGACCTGATTCACCACGCCGGGCCGATCAGCACACCGGGCCGACCGCCACGTCGGGCCGGCGCCCAGCCCCCGATCCCCCACCCGCACCCCCTTCCCGAGAGGACCCCGCATCCCCATGACCACGCCGCTGACCGTCGAGCAGTTCCAGCCCCGCCTCGGGCAGCTCACCCTCATCGACGTCCGCTCCCCGGGCGAGTACGCCGCGGGCCACATCCCCGGCGCCCTGAACGTCCCGCTCGACCAGCTGGACCGCGCCCTGCCCACGCTGCGCGAGGCCGCCGCGCACGGCGAGATCGCCGTCGTCTGCGCCGCCGGGCCGCGCGCCGACAACGCGTGCCGCCAACTGTCCGACGCCGGTATCCCGACCCTCACCCTGACCGGCGGCACCAACGCCTGGGCCGACGCCGGCCGGCCGCTGGACCAGGTGGCCGGCGCCCGCCGGGTGTGGGCACTGGACCGCCAGGTCCGCCTGGTGGCCGGCTCGCTGGTGCTGGCCGGGGTGCTGATCGACCTCGCCCTGCCGGGCACTCGCTGGGTCTCCGCGGCTGTCGGCGGCGGGCTGGCCTTCTCCGCGCTGACCAACACCTGCGCGATGGGATCGATGCTCTCCAAGCTCCCGTACAACCGGCCCCGCCCCGGCACGCCGAGCCTGGACGAGACGCTCGCCACGCTGAAGCGCTGAACCCCGTTCCGGGCCGAGCCCCGTGCGGCACGGAACCCCGTGCCGTTTCCGGAGTCCGGACCGTGACCCCGGCCAGGACGTGAAGGCTCCCGCCCACCCCCGTCGGGCGGGAGCCTTCACCATTCGTCCCGGTCACCTCCCGGAAGCCGTTACCGCACATCCCGTTGACGCGACCGAAACAACCCTGTGAAATGTCACCCATCACATGCGATGCATCATAGCTCGGCTTTCCCATCCGATTTGAACGTTCCAACACCATCACCCCACCGACCGACCGGAGGTAGCTCCGCCATGCCACCCCGCCCCCGCGCCTTACCCACCGGTCTCGCCCTCCTGGCCGTCCTCACCGCCCAGGCCCTCTGCGCCGCCCCGGCCCCGGCCGCCGCCGGAGCACCGCTCGTCGACGGCGGCAGCTACCAGCTCGGCTCCGCGCTGGACGGCTCCTGCCTCGGCTCCCAGTACGCCCAGCCCGCCCCCGGCACCCCGGTGCTCGGCGCGGCCTGCGGACGCCTGCTCAGCCAGCGCTGGCAGCTGCGCCGCACCGGCGGCGACTACCTCCTGGTCAACGCCGCCAGCGGCCGCTGCCTCACCCTCGGCGGCCCGGACCGCCGCCCCACCACCGCCGACTGCGGCTCCGCCCCCGAGGTCGAGCGCTTCAAAGTCTCCCGTGCTCCGCAGGGCACCTACACCCTCACCGTTCGCGGCACCGGCGCCTGCCTGACCGCCGACCCGGCCCCGGTGAACCACCACTGCGACCACCGCCCCGCCCACCGCTGGACGCTCACCCGCACCGAGCCGCTGGTCCTCGCCGACCCCGGCTTCGAGCAGAGCAGCGGGAGCGGCGCCCCCGCCGCCGACAGCTCGTCCACCGCCGCCGGCTGGACCTTCACCGCCCACACCGGCACCGCCACCAACAACCCGCACGGCGGCAGCCGCCTCGCCTACCTCGACGCCGGCCCCGGTTACACGGTGAGCCAGCAGGTCACCGCCGTCACCGCGGGCACCTACGACCTGTCTGCCTGGATCGCGACGGGCGGCGCCGGCGGCAGCCTCTCGGTGAGCGTCAACGGCACCGTGGTGCGCTCCCTGCCGCTGCCCGAGCAGTCCACCTACGCGAAGTACACCCTCCCCCAAGTGCGGGTCGCCGCCGGCGACCGGCTCACCCTCACCATCGGCTCCTCCCCGACGGGCTGGGTCAACGTGGACGACGCCGCCGTCGCCCCGTCCGCCCCCAACGACCCGGTGATCAGCTCCTCCGACCCCGAGGTCGTCGCCCTCTTCGACTGGGCCAAGACCAAGGCCAACAGCTGGGTGCAGCAGCCCGGCGCCACCGGCGTGCTCGACCAGGACGAGAACCACCCCGGCGGCACCGGCACCACCACCTACGACGCCTCCTACTGGGCCGGCTACCCGTTCCGCTCCGCCTTCTACAGCCGTGACTTCGCCCACCAGCTGGTCGGCGCCCACCTGCTCGGGCTGGACGCCGAGAACAAGACCATGCTGCGCGGCTTCGCGGCCTCCGCCACCGACGTCAACCGGCTCTACCCGGTCTGGGCGCTCAACTTCGACGCCCGCAGCTACGCGGCCATCGACTACCGCGGCCCGGACCGCTTCGTCCGCGAGCTGCCCGCGCCGTTCGAACTCGTCCAGCAGGCGGGCGAGGCCTTCCGCTGGACCGGCGACCGGGACTACGCCGAGGACCCGGGCCTGGGCCGCTACGTCCGCAACACCCTCGGCCCGTTCATCGCCGCCCGCCCCGGCCCGGTCGACAACGGCGGGGTGCCGATCCCGCAGGCCACCAGCCGCAGCATCTTCGCCGGCACCGCCAGCTACGCCGAGAACGCCACCCGCACCTACGCCGAGGCGGGCGACGCGGTCGGCGCCCAGTACCAGGCCTACCTCGCCGCCGCGACGCTGGCCGAGGCCCGGGGCGACGCCGCCTCCGCCGCCGGCTACCGGAAGGCCGCCGACCAGCTGCACACGTACGTCAACTCCACCTGGAGCGTGGACGGTTCGCAGCCCGGCGAGGTCGTCCACGGCTACGACACCACCGGCAAGCCGATCACCGGCTGGGGCTACGAGGCGAGCGTACTGATGCCGGTCAAGCGGCTGCTCGACCCGGGCCCGCGCCGGGACGGCTTCCTCGCCGCCGTCGACGCCGCCGACTCCGGCCCGGAGCGCTCGGCCAACCTGGAGGCCTACACCTACCTCCCGGACGCCTTCTTCGCCAACCACGACGGCACCACCGCCTGGAAGTGGATGCGGCACATCTACGAGAGCACCGGCGAGCCGCACGTGAGCGGCGCGATGCTCAACGGCGACTACCCCGAGGTCCCGTTCACCCTGCTCGCCCAGACCGTCCAGGGCCTGCTCGGTGTCACCCCGGACGCCGCCGGCCACGCGCTCACCACCGCCCCGCAACTGCCCTCCTCGATGGGCTGGCTCCAGGTCGCGGGCATCCCGGTGGGCGCCGGCACGGTGACCGTCCGCCACGACGGCGCACAGCGCAGCACCGTCACCAACACCGGTACCGAGCGGCTGACCTGGGAGGCCCGCTTCCCCGGGCAGCACGCCCGCGTCACCGTCGACGGCGCGCCGCGCGAGGCCCGCACCACGACCGTCGACGGCGTGACCTACACCTCCACCACCGTGACCCTCGCCCCCGGCCGCTCCGCGACCGCGACCGTCACCGACTGACCCCCACACCGCACCACCCGCGGCCGGCCGGCCCCACCCGGCCCGCCGCGGTCCCCGGGCCCCCCCGGTGGGGTGGCGGCCGTCGGGGGCGCCCACAGCCGCAGGTGGGGGGACAGGGGGCGGGCCGGCCGGCGGGGGGCGGGCGG
>NZ_JBSHAP010000161.1:0-18811 GCF_053611565.1 Kitasatospora sp. NPDC054795 | reverse complement strand
CGGATGATGCGGGACGCGAAGATCACGCAGATCTACGAGGGCACCAACCAGGTCCAGCGGATCGTGATGGCCCGCAACCTCCCGTAACCCCACCCGACACCTCACTCGACGTACACCCACGGCCCCCGACCGCCTCTCCGCGGTCGGGGGCCGTATGTCGTCCGGCATCGAACCGTCCTGGACGCGGCCCCCGTGACGGTGTCATAAATGATCGTCAACTCACGGGCAGCACGCGACGATTGCGAGAGATCGACGATCATGGGCAGCACCCCCGAGCAGCACCCCGCCGGCAAGGTCTGGCTGATCACCGGCGCCAACTCCGGCTTCGGCCGGGCGCTCACCGAGGCCGCGCTGGCGGCCGGCGACACCGTCGTGGCCGCCGCCCGGCGCCCCGAGACGCTGGCGGAGCCGGCCGCCGCGCACCCGGACCGGCTGTTCCCGGTCCGGCTGGACGTCACCGACCAGGAGCGGATCGCGGCCGTCGTCGCGGAGACCGTCCAGCGGCACGGCCGGATCGACGTCCTGGTCAACAACGCCGGGCGCGGGCTGATCGGCGCCGTCGAGGAGTCCACCGACCGCGAGCTGCGGGACCTGATGGAGCTGCACTTCTTCGGCCCGGCCGCACTCACCCGGGCCGTGCTGCCGCACCTGCGGGCCCGGGGCTCGGGCGCGGTGGTGCAGATGAGCAGCATGGGCGGCCGCTTCAGCTTCCCCGGGGTGGGCGCCTACTCGGCCACCAAGTTCGCGCTGGAGGGGCTGTCCGAGGCGCTGGCCAAGGAGGTGGCCGGCTTCGGGGTCAAGGTGCTGATCGTCGAGCCCGGCGCGTTCCGGACCGGCTTCGCGGGCGGCGACGCGCTCGCCCACAGCGCCCCGATCGAGGCGTACGAGCCGCTCGTCGGCCCGGTCCGCACCGGGCTGCCGGACAGCGACGGCAAGCAGGCCGGCGACCCGGCGAGGGCCGCCGAGGCGATCCTGGCCGCGCTGGCCGCCGAGCACACCCCGCTGCGGCTCGCGCTCGGCAGCGACGCGGTGGACGGCGTTCTCGGCACCCTCGACGAGGCGCGGCGGGAGGCCGAGACGTGGGCGGCGGTCGGCCGCGGCACCGACTTCCCGGCCGGCGAGTAGCCCACCGGCCGGTGGAGGGCCCCGCCCCCGGTCGGTGGACGGCCCCGCCCCCGGCCGCGCGACGAAAACCGCGCGACGGCGGGCAGCCGCGCTCCGTAGGCTGCCCGCCATGTCCTCCGCGCCCACCAGGCCCTCCGTGCTCAGCCTGGCCCCCATCACCCCCGAGAACGTCGACGCCGCCCTCGCCCTGCGGGTCCGCCCCGATCAGGAGGCCCTGGTGGCGCCGGTGGTGAGGTCGCTGGCCGAGGCGTACGCCTACGGGGAGGCCGCCTGGCCCCGGCTGATCCTGGACGACGGGCGGCCGGTCGGCTTCGTGATGGCCTTCTTCGACCTCACCTTCTACCCCGACCGCCCCGGCGACCGCCCCCGCTCCGGCCTGTGGCGGCTGCTGATCGACGCCGAGCGGCAGCGCGGCGGCTACGGCCGCTTCGCCGTCGAGCAGGTCTGCGCCGAGATCCGCCGCCGCGGCGGATCCCGCGTCACCGTCACCCACCACCCGGGCCCGAACGGCCCGGAGGAGTTCTACGCCCGTCTCGGCTTCCGCCCGACCGGCGAGCTGAGCGGCGGCCAGACCGTCGCCGAACTGGACCTCCTGCCGCTCAGCTGAGCAGCGCCGCGGCCTGCTCCCGGGCCTGTCGCAGCCAGCCGGCGCGCTCGGCGTCGGAGGAGTCGGTGACCGTGCGGAACACCGTCCGCCGTACCTCGGCGACCCCGACGTACGGCAGCACGCAGGCCGCCCAGATCCGCTCCAGCGGGTCGCCGAACTCCTCGCGCTCGCGGGCCTCCGGGGTGTCCGAGGTGTTCAGCACCAGTGCCCGGCCGGCCCGCAGCAGCCCGGCCGGCTCGCCGTCGGCCGTCCCGAGCTTGTACGCGACGCCGGGCACCAGGACCCGCTGCACCCAGCCGGTGAGCACCGCGGGCGGCATGCCCCACCAGTTGGGGTGGATCAGCACCAGCGCGTCCAGGGCGGCCACCTCGGCGCGGTGCAGGGCGAGGACCGGATCCCCGGACTGTTCCGCCGCGGCCACCGTGCCGGTCTCCTCGGCGGCCAGCAGCAGCGCGAAGCCCTCCGCGTACAGGTCGTGGGCGCGTACCCGGCAGCCGCGCTCCCGTAGTTCGTCCACCACGGCCCCGTACAGCGCGTGGTTGAAGCTCCCCGGCCGCGGATGCGCCAGGTAGACCCCGATCGTGCTCATCTTCCGTCCCCCTCGGGCTGGTTGGCCGGACCGATGGTAGGCGCGTGCCCCGCTGTCGCGCACCCGGCAAGGATCCGCCGGACACGCCCCCGGGTCCGGTCGGCCGCCCGGTAGGGTCCGGGGCCATGACCGAGCCGGACTTCCTCGCCGAGACCAGGGCGTTCTACGACGCCGTCGCCACCGAGTACACCGAGCTCTTCCGGGACGCGTTGGACCGCATGCCGATGGACCGGGCGATGCTGGGGCTCTTCGCCGACCTGGTCCGCGCCGAGCGGCAGGGCGGCAGGACGGCCGAACTCGGCTGCGGCCCGGGCCGGATGACCGGCCCGCTGCATCGGCTCGGCGTGGACGTGCACGGGATCGACCTCTCGCCGCGGATGGTCGAGCTCGCCCGGCAGGCCCACCCGGAGGTGCCGTTCAGCGTCGGTTCGATGTTCGACCTCCCCTTCCGGGACGGGGAGCTGACCGGCGTGGTGGCCTGGTACTCGATCATCCACACTCCGGCGGAGCGGCTGCCCGAGGTGTTCGCCGAGTGCGCCCGGGTGCTCGCCCCCGGCGGCCACCTGATGCTCGCCTTCCAGGTCGGCGACCTGCCGTCGCGCCAGGAGCGCCCCTTCGGCCACCCGGTGTCGCTGGACTTCCGCCGGCTGCGGCCGGAGCACGTCGAGGAGCTGGTGCGGGAGGCCGGCCTGGCGGTCACCTCCCGTACGGTCCGTGAGCCGGAGGGGGACGAGAAGACCCCGCAGGCCTATCTACTGGCCCGCAGGCCGAAGGGCTGAGGCCTCCAGTCCGGCCTCCAGCGGGCCTCCAGCGCGGCCTTCTACGCCGCCTCGGACGAGGACGGCGGCTGCCCGGAGGCGGTCGCGATCACTTCGTCCAGCACCTCGCGGGAGCGCAGCAGGTCGCTGATCGTCCGGTCGATCCGTTCGCGCTCCGCGGTGAGCTCCTCGACCAGCAGCGGGGTGGCGACCTCGTTCGGGCTGCCGTCGGAGTCCCGCATGCAGGGGAGGATCTTGTAGATGGTCCGGCTGTGCAGCCCGGCCGCGAACAGCTCCTGGATGTGCACCACCCGGTCGACGGCGGCCTCCGGGTACTCGCGGTGGCCGCCCTCGGTGCGGCGGGCGGCGAGCAGGCCCTGCTGCTCGTAGTAGCGCAGCGAGCGTTCGCTCACACCCGTCCGACGGGCCAGTTCGCCGATCCGCACGCCGTCCACCCCGTCCCCGTGCCGCACTGAGGCCTGAAACCTGACATCGACCTGAAACCTGACATCGATGTTAGCTTCCCGGCCGCGACTCGGGGGCGGAAAACCGGATAACACAGCCGCGTCCGGCCGCGCCCGACCGGGGGCAGCGCGCGCCGAACAGGTGATCGTGCCATCATCCCTGCATGTCTTCCAACGTTTTCTTCGACATCACGATCAACGACGAGCCGGCCGGCCGGATCGTCTTCAAGCTGTACGACGACGTCGTTCCCAAGACCGCCCAGAACTTCCGCGAGCTGGCCACCGGCCAGAACGGCTTCGGCTACGCGGGCTCCGGCTTCCACCGCGTGATCCCGGCCTTCATGCTCCAGGGCGGTGACTTCACCAACCACAACGGCACCGGCGGCAAGAGCATCTACGGCGAGAAGTTCGCGGACGAGAACTTCCAGATCAAGCACGACCGCCCGGGCCTGCTGTCGATGGCCAACGCCGGCCGCAACACCAACGGCTCGCAGTTCTTCATCACCACCATCGTCACCGACTGGCTGGACGGCAAGCACGTCGTCTTCGGCGAGGTCCTCGAGGGCATGGACCTGGTCAAGAAGATCGAGGGCCTCGGCTCGCAGAGCGGCCGCACCTCGGCCAAGATCTCCATCGCCGCCTCCGGCGAGGTCAAGTAGTCGCCGCCGCCACTGGCGCGCACCGCCCCGGAGCGGGACGTCGGATCTTCCGGCCTCCCGCTCCGGGGCGGTTTCGTACCCGCTCGCCGTACCCGCTTGCGCATCCGCCCCGGGCCCGTGTCCGCGCCGCGCCGGGCCGCGGTGCGGTGCGGTGCGGTGCGGTGCGGTGCGGCGGGCAGGGTAGCCGGGAGCGCCGCCGTCCGGGCCGGAACCGGGCAATCGTGCGGCCTTCCTTTGCCGGGGCCCTACGCTCGACTTCTCGGACGCGGCCCAAGCCGCGGCCGAACTCGACTCTGCGGCAAGGTGGTTGACCGATGGTGGAGCAGGGCGCCGACGACGGCGAGGTGACCTTCGAACAGGTGACGGTGGTCTCCCTGGCCGGCTGCGAGCCGGTCGGCCCGGCGCGGTTCGCCGTCCGGGTCGTCCGCGAGGGCATGACCGTCAAGCGGGTGGCCGGCTACTGGGTGCGCTGGGACGAGAGGTGGGGCGCGGAGGAGGTCCGCCACCACGCCCGCTGGGTCGCGGACGAGGAGTACGTGCGGCCGGACACCGGCAGCCTGGACGGCACCCTCGCGGTGATGGTCGCCGCGTACTGGACGGATCCGACGGGCGCCTTCCCGCGCCGCCCGGGCACCGAGACGGTGGTGACCTTCCGGCCGGGCGAGACCGAGCACGAGCTGGTGCTGGAGCAGCCCGCCCCGGTCGTCCACGCCGCCGCGGCCCCGTACCGCCCGGCCTCGCTCTCGGTGCAGCTGACCCACGCGAGGTGGCTGAGCGGCGACGGGCAGCCGATCCACTACGGCTTCTCGGGCGCCACCGAGGCGGCCGGCGGTGAGGGGGAGTGGCTGGTTCGCTTCCCGGAGTGCGGCACCGGGCTGCTGCCGTTCGTCTAGGCCGGCCGCTTCCCGTACCGGTCCGTGCCCGTCCGGTCCGGTGCGTCCGGCGCGTTCAGGAGGGGCTCGGGGCGGGCCGGGCCGGTACCGGGCAGGTCCACCGGCCGCCCGTCCGCATCCCCACCTTGCGCGCCGGGACGCCGGCCCAGACCTCCCCGGGGCCGGTCGAGCGGGTGAGCACCGCGTTGGCGCCGACGACGGTGCCCGCGCCGACGGTCAGCACGCCCTCCTTGCACACCACCTTGGCGCCCGTGCACAGCACCGCGCCGTCCTCGACCACCACCCGCCGCATCATGCTCTCGTCCTGCGGTACCCACGGGTCGGCCCGGCCGATGGTCACGCCGTTGTAGAGCGTCACGCCGGCGCCGAGGGTGGTGCTCGGGTGCAGCACGGTGCCGAAGCCGCGGTGGAGGACGAGCAGTCCGGGCCCGATCTCGCAGGCGGCGGGCACCTCCATCCCGTAGAGCGCGAGCGCCTCCTGGACCAGGCGGCCCAGGAGGCGGTGGCGACGGCGGTGGATCAGCGCGGTGACGAGTGGCATCCACCCATTGTGTCGACGCGGTCGCACAGAGTCGCGGACTACTTGAAGTCCGGCACCGCGGTGTCGTTCTTGAAGGCGGCGAAGAGCTGCTTGGACTTGTTGGCGTCCCACAGCACGGCGGACTCGCCGGTCTTGGTCCGGTAGTCCGGGTTGCCTATCGGCACGGTCAGCGACTTGCCGCTGCCGCCGTTGACGTCCTTCATGGCGAGGAAGAGCGAGCCGAGGTCGGTCAGGCCGCAGTCCTCGTCGACGATCAGGGTGCCGAGCGCCGAGTCGACCAGCGGGTAGAAGGTGAACGGGTTCATCAGGTTGCCGGGGGAGGCGGCCTGGTGGGCCAGCGCGCCGAGGAACTTCTGCTGGTTGCGCATCCGGCCGAGGTCCTGGTCGGCCATCTGGTGGCGCTGGCGGACGAAGGCCAGCGCCTGCTTGCCGGTGAGGGTCTGGTCGCCGGCCTTGAGGTCGAGGCCGGAGTCCTTGTCCTGGACGTCCTGGTCGATCTTCATCTCGACGCCGCCGATCGAGTCGACGATGCCGACGAAGCCGCCGAAGCCGATCTCGGCGTAGTGGTCGATCCGCAGGCCGGTGTTCTGTTCGACGGTCTGGACCAGCAGCCGGCCGCCGCCGTTGCCGAAGGCCGAGTTGATCTTCGCGGTGGTGCCCTTGACCGGCTTGCCGTTGCTGCCCGGGTGGTCGGGGATCGGCACCCAGGAGTCGCGCGGGATGCTCATCAGGGTGTTCCCGTTGTCCCCGACGTGCAGGATCATCATCGAGTCGCTGCGCTTGCCCTCGGTGTCGTGCCCGGTGTGCAGGTCGTCCTGCTCGGCGTCGGTGAGGCCCTGGCGGCTGTCGGAGCCGACGATCAGCCAGTTGGTGCCCTTGCCCGCGGCCGGGCGGCCGGGGTAGTCGGCGAGCACGTTCTCGTGGTTGAGCTTGGAGTCCGCCCAGAACCAGGTGGAGACGGCGGTCACCATGACGGCGATCAGCACGCCGAAGACCGACCACTTCACGATCCGCCGCCGCGGCCAGCGCCGGGCCTGGGCGCCGGGCGGGCGGGTGCCGCCGGGCCCGCCGGGGCCACCGGGGCGGCCCTGACCGCCGGGGCCACCGGGCCCGCCGTGAGCACCGTGGCCTGCGGCACCGCCGGGTGCGCCGGGACGGCCTCCGGGTGCGCCGGCCCCCTGCGGGGGGACGCCGCCGAGCCGGGACGGCCCCGGCTGCCCGGGCTGTCGCGGCTGCCGTGGCGCGGCCGCCCCAGGTCCGCGCGGGTTCAGCGAGGACGGCAGCGGCGGCTCGGCCGCGCCGCCCCCGCCGTTTCCGCCGTACGGGTTCCCGCCGCCCCCCGGGCGGCCCTCCTGCCACGTGTTCATGCCGACGAGGATGCCCGACCCCGGTCGGGCTGACTCCCCCCGGGGGGTCCACCGGGCTTCTTGTAGCAGTTTTGATGCACGTACCGGATCGTCCCGCCGCAACGTCCGGACACCCCGTGTTCCAGCTGCTGAAACGTTTCTTGACCAGCGCGAACACAGCGTGTTTGCATTCCAGGCATGGATCAGCGTTGGGCACTCACGCGTCGGCGGCACGTCGACCTGCGGCGCGGTGTGGCCTGTTCGCTCTGTCGCGGCTGACGCGCGCCCGCCGAATCCCCGCACCCGCCGCACGTCCGCCGGCACAGCGCATCCGCCGCACGTCCGCCGACACAGCGCCCCCGGTGCACGTCCGCCGGCACCGCTCCCGGCACCGGCCCCCACCCGCGGCGCCTTCCCCCGCCGCACCCGGCCGGAACCCGCCGCACCGCGCCGCCCCGCTTCCACCCAGAGGTGAACCCATGGCCGTCGTCCTGTCCGTTTCCGGCTCCCCGTCCCCCACCTCCCGCACCACCCGCCTGCTGCGCCACGTCGACGCGCGGCTGGCGGAGCGCGGCCACCACGTCGTCCCCTTCGAGGCCCGCAGCCTGCCCGCGCACGCCCTGCTGTCGGGCGACTTCGACCACCCCGAGATCGTCGCCGTCACCGAGCTGTTCGCCCGCGCCGACGGCGTGGTCGTCGGCACTCCCGTCTACAAGGCCGCCTACTCGGGCCTGCTGAAGGCCCTGCTGGACGTGCTCCCGCAGTACGCGCTGGCCGGCAAGGCCGTCCTGCCGCTCGCCACCGGCGGCTCGCCCGCGCACGTCCTCGCGGTGGACTACGCGCTGCGCCCGGTGCTCAGCTCGATGGGCGCCGACCACATCACCCAGGGCTGGTTCGTGCTCGACCGCCACATCACCGCCCGGGAGGACGGGGCGACCCTGGTGGAGCGCGAGACCGAAGCCCTGCTGGTCCCGGTCGTGGAGGGCTTCGCCACGGCCCTGGAGCGGCTGGCCGCAACCGCGCTGACGAGCTGACGGACCGCCGCCGCGGCCCGTACGGGGCGTCCCCGAGACGGGCCGCGGCTACCCCTAGGGGGAGCGGCGCCGCGGCCCGTAGAACCTTGGTTGAGCGGCTTCATTCCGGCGGATGAGGAGCCGGCGGCCGTCGGCTCCTAACGTGGTTCACACATCCCCACCCGCCAGGAAGCGGCCCGATCGCGTCGGGTCCGGTGGCCAGGTCCACCGGGAGGGTGGAGACAACTCCCGGTCGAGGACTACCGCCTGCGCCATGTCATGAGGCGGGCGGGCCCGCGAGGCTGGGGGCCAACGGGTGAGCGCATCTTCCTTAGGAGAGTCCAGTGACGACGGCAGCAGCAGCCGTGTACGACCCCCAGCTTCCCGGCGGAGCGTCAGCCGTCGCCGCGTCGGCCCGTCAGGTCACCAAGGCGTACGGTTCGGGCGAGACCAGGGTGACCGCGCTCGACTCCGTCGACGTGGACATCCAGCGCGGCCGGTTCACCGCGATCATGGGCCCCTCGGGCTCCGGCAAGTCCACCCTGATGCACTGCCTGGCGGGCCTCGACACGGTCACCTCCGGCCTGATCCGGATCGGCGACACCGAGATCACCGGCCTCAAGGACAAGCAGCTCACCAGACTCCGGCGCGACAAGATCGGCTTCATCTTCCAGGCGTTCAACCTGCTCCCGACCCTGAGCGCGCTGGAGAACATCACGCTCCCGATGGACATCGCCGGTCGCAAGCCCGACCAGGCCTGGCTGGACCAGGTGGTGGAGACGGTCGGCCTGTCCGGCCGGCTCAAGCACCGTCCCTCCCAGCTCTCCGGCGGCCAGCAGCAGCGCGTCGCGGTGGCCCGGGCGCTGGCCGCCCGCCCCGAGATCATCTTCGGGGACGAGCCCACCGGGAACCTGGACTCCCGCTCCGGCGCCGAGGTGCTGACCTTCCTGCGCCGCTCGGTGGACGAGCTGGGCCAGACCATCGTGATGGTCACCCACGACCCGGTCGCCGCCGGCTACGCGGACCGCGTGCTCTTCCTCGCCGACGGCGTGATCGTGGACGAGATGTACGCGCCCACCGCCGACTCCGTCCTCGAACGCATGCGCCGTTTCGACGGCAAGCGCACCAGCTGAGCGGCGGGACGACACCATCATGCTGCTCAAGACCTCACTGCGGAGCTTCTTCGCCCACAAGGGCCGGATGGCGCTCTCGCTCATCGCCGTCGTGCTGTCGGTGGCCTTCGTCTCCGGCACCCTGGTGTTCTCCAACACCGCCACCGGCACCTTCGACAAGCTCTTCGCCGCGACCTCCTCCGACGTCTCGGTCAATCCGCCCAAGCCGGCCGAGGACGAGGAGCAGCAGGCCGCCGTCAAGCCGCCGACCGTCCCGGTCGCGCTGGAGCGGCAGGTCGCCGCGCTGCCCGGGGTGAAGAGCGCCGTCGGCCAGGTCCTGGTCGAGAACGCCGTGCTGATCGACCCGGCCACCAACAAGCTGGTCGGCCCGACCACCGGCGCGCCCACCCTGGTCGGCAACTGGACGGACACCCCGGCCAACCCGCTGAAGGTCACCTCCGGCCGCACACCGCGGGGCCCGACCGAGCTGCTGCTGGACGCGGACACCGTGAAGAAGGCCAAGCTCGGCCTCGGCGGCCGGCTCAGGGTCGAGAACCCCCTCGGCCGGCACGACTTCACCATCGTCGGCATCGGCACCTTCACCACCACCAACCCGGGCGCGGCGCTCGCGTTCCTGGACACCCCGACCGCCCAGCAGGTACTGCTCGGCGAGCAGGCCTTCAGCACCGTCGAGGCGTACGGCGACGGCAGCCGCGGCAACGACCGGCTCAAGGCGGACGCGCAGTCCGCGCTCGGCGGCGGGTACGTGGTGAAGACGGCGGCCGAGCAGAAGGCGGACCGCACCGAACAGGTCGGCAAGGGCCTGGACTTCATGAAGTACGCGATGCTCGGCTTCGCCTTCGTCTCGGCGATCGTCGGCGCGTTCCTGATCGTCAACACCTTCTCGATGCTGGTCGCCCAGCGCACCCGGGAGATCGGCCTGCTGCGCGCCATCGGCGGCAGCCGGCGGCAGGTCAACCGCTCGGTGCTGGTCGAGGCGCTGATCCTGGGTGTGCTCGGCTCGACCCTCGGGGTCGCGGCCGGCCTGGGCGTGGCGGTCGGCCTGATCAAGCTGATGACCGCGATCGGCATGGACCTGGAGGCGGCCGACCTGCGGATCGGGCCGGACGTGTTCGTCGCCGGGTACGCGCTGGGCATCGTGGTCACCCTGGTCGCGGCCTGGTTCCCGGCCCGCCGGGCGAGCTGGATCTCGCCGATGGCCGCCCTGCGCGACCACGGCACTCCGACCGAGGGCCGCGCCAACCTGGTCCGTACCGTCCTCGGCCTGCTGCTGACGGCCGGCGGCGGCGCCCTGCTGGTGCTCGGCGCGCGGGCGGAGAAGGCGGCCACCGGCGGCCAGTACCTGGGCCTGGGCGTGGTGCTCACCCTGATCGGCTTCGTGGTGCTCGGCCCGCTGCTGGCCTCGGCCGTCGTCCGGGTGCTCGGCGCGCTGCTGCCGGCGTTGTTCGGGCCGTCCGGCAAGCTCGCCCAGCGCAACGCGATGCGCAACCCGCGCCGCACCGGCGCCACCGCCGCCGCGCTGATGATCGGCCTGGCGCTGGTGATCGCCTCCGCGGTGTTCAGCTCCTCGGCCGTCACCTCGACCAGCGCGCAGATCGACAAGTCGGTGGGCGCGGACTACATCATCTCCGGTGGCCGCACCGCGATCACGCCCGAGATGCTGGACGCCGTCGAGCGGACCCCGGGCATCGACCACATCACCACCCAGCGGTTCTTCGCCGCCAAGGTCCGGCTGTCGGACGGGCAGCAGGCCAAGACCCCGCTGACCGCGGTCCCGCCGTCCTTCTTCGGCACCGACTTCCGGCCGACCGTCGACTCCGGCGCGCTGGACTCGCTCCAGCGCGGCTCGCTGGGGATCGGCGCCGCCTTCGCCAAGGACCACAACCTGAAGGTCGGCGACCAGGTCACCGTCGACTACGGCCAGGGCCGCACCCAGGCGCTGCCGGTCGGCGCGGTCCTCGGCAAGGGCGACCTGTTCGGCGGCGGCTCCTTCGTCGCCGTGGACACCATGGCGAAGGCCGTCCCGGCCGTCGAGCAGCCGCCGGTGTGGACCTTCTTCGCCAAGGCCGCCCAGGGCGCCGACGTCCAGAAGACGCTGACCGCGCTGGAGGACGGGCTGAAGGAGTACCCGCAGCTGACCATCAAGGACCGGGCCGGCTACAAGGAACTCGCCCAGTCCCAGATCAACACCCTGCTCTACCTGATCTACGGGCTGGTCGCCCTCTCGATCACGGTCGCGGTGCTCGGCGTGATCAACACCCTGGCGCTGTCGGTGGTCGAGCGGACCCGCGAGATCGGCCTGCTGCGGGCGATCGGGCTCTCCCGCCGCCAGCTGCGCCGGATGATCCGGCTGGAGTCCGTGGTGATCGCGCTGTTCGGCGCCGTCCTCGGCACCGGACTGGGGCTCGCCTGGGGCGTCACCGTCCAGGGAGTGCTGCGGGACCAGGGCCTGGGGACGCTCTCCGTCCCGACCACCATGGTGGCGATCACGCTGGTCTCCTCGGTGCTGATCGGCCTGTTCGCCGCACTCGTCCCGGCCTTCCGGGCCGGACGCATGAACGTCCTCGCGGCCATCGCGACGGACTGAGCCGGCTCCGGGGTCGCCGGGCCCCGGAGCACGGGGGAGACGGGGGAAACGGGGGAACGGGGGCCGGGTGCGCACAGCACCCGGCCCCGGCGCCGTTCCCCGCCCCTTGCCGGAAGGCCGCCGCCGAGGCGCGTTCCGTTTCCCCCGGGCTGGGATGATCGTCCGATGTTCCCCTCGGACGCCCCGCCGCTGCCCAGCGCCGCGCCCCTCACCAGTGCCGCCGCCACCCGCTGGCGCGCCGCCCGGACCGCCTGGCGGCTGGACAGCCGGTGGCTCGCGCTGCTGCCGATCGCCTTCCTGGCCCTGGCCGCCGCGGTGGAGCCGGACAGCGGAGGGGCCTGCAACGCCCAGGGCATCTGCCGGGAGACCTGGGGCGAGACCCTGGCCCTCTGGACGCTGCTGGCCGAGGCCGTCCTGCTGATCGGCCGGCCCCGCGTCCGGCCGCTCGTCCCGGTCGCCGCCCTGGCCCTGTTCTGGTACCTCCCGAACGGCCTGGTCACCCCGTTCGCCCGCTGGTCCGCCGTGCTGCTGCACCTGCTGCTGGCCGCCGTCCTGATCGGCGCCGACCTCGGCCGCCGCCGCGCCCGCCACCAGCTCGACGAACTGATGGCCCCGCCCGTCCCCTTCCCCTGGACGGCCGCCGGCGCGCCCTCGCCCGTCCACCCCCCGCACGTGCCGGTCGGGCGGCGGGCGCTCGGCGTGCTGTTCCTGGTCGCCGCCGCCGCGCTGCCGTTGTACGGCCTGTGGGCGCAGTCCCAGCAGGAGGAGCGGGACGGCGCGGCCGTGCGGGTCACCGGCACCGCGGGGGAGTTCGACCGGGACGGCCTGCTGACCGTCCACTACCAGGACCCCCGCCGCGGAGACGTGACGGTCGCCGCGCCGCCCGGCGCCGCCGCCGGGCCCACCGCGAAGCTGGACGTGTGGTGGGCCGAGCGACCGCAGCCGGGCCAGACGATCCCGCTGCTGCTGGACGGCGACCGGGTCCGCGCGCTGGGCGACGACTACGACCTGTCCGGCGAGGCGCTCCTCGGCGGCCTGCTCGCCCTGCCCGGCCTGCTGCTGCTCGGCTCCGCCCTGGCCCACGACGCCCGCCGCACCCGGCCCGCCTTCGAGGGCACCGCTCCGGCCCTGGCCGTCCGGGTCCGGGCCGACGCCCAGGGCGACCTGCTGGTGCTCCCGGTGGACGGCCCGGCGGACGGGCCCGCGCTGTGGCGGCTGAAGGAGTGGGAGCGCTACTACTGGGCCCGGGAGGGCCACCCGGACATGCCGGACCGCCCGGGCCCCGGCTGGCTGCCCGAGCACCCCGACCCGGAGGGCAACGAGGAGGACTACCCCGAGTCGGAACCGCGGCACGACCCGGCCGAGGAGGAGTACGGCGAGCTCGTCGAGCGCGCCACCCCGGACCAGGCCGCCGCCCGGCTGGCCCGGGCCGGCCGCAGCGTCCCGGCCGTGCTGTACCGCGGCCCGGACGGCCCCGACCAGCAGCTCCTGGTCCGCCCGGCCCTGCTGGACGGCGACCCGCACCGGGTGGCCTCCGTGGTCGCCCCCGTCGCCCGGGCCCCGCGGCTCGGCCGGCGCTCCGGGCGCTACCGCGAGCGCGAGCTGGCCGTCGCCGCGCTGACCGCCGAGACCGTCGCCGCCGCCCCCGAGGCCGGCTCGGACGCCCGGCCGCTGGACGCCTGCCGCTGGGAGATGCCGCTGCCGCTGCGGGCGGCGGCCGGACCGCTGGCGGCACTGCTGGTCGTCGCCGCCGTCGTGCTCCTCGACGACGACGGCTGGTGGGAGGGGCTGGTGCGCCCGCTGTGGATCGGCTCGCTGGCGATCCACGCCTGCGCCCAGACGTTCTCCTGGCAGCTGGTGGCCGACCGCGACGGCCTGCGGGTGGCCACCGCGCTGCGCACCCGCAGCTACCGCTGGGCGGAGATCTCGGCGGCGGCGGTGCACCGGAGTCTGCTGACGATCCGGCTGCGCGGCGGTCGGGAGTTCTCCTTCTTCAGCCGCCCGGCGGCCCGGCTGGCCGCCTTCTTCGGCGGGCGGTACGACCCGGCGGCGGTGGCCCGGACCGTCGCCACCGCCGCCCACCGCCCCGACCTGCGGCCGGCGCAGGCCCTGCCGGACCGGCTGGGCGGCCCCCAGCACCTGGTGAACCGGCTCGCGCTGACCGGTTACGCGGTGTTCACCGTCGCTCACTACGCTCTCTGAACCCACCCCGGACCGGCACCGGATCCACACCGCTTCCGGCCCGCGCGTAAGGGGGAGTACGGTGTTCTTGATCACAGCACCGGTGCCGCGCCGCGAGGCGTCCCCGGCCGCCCAGACCGGGACAAGACGGGGACGCGTCCGCACCGGTACGGTTGGCCCCGATGAACACCAAGGCTGCTGAGGAGCTGCCGGCTGTTTCCGTGATCATGCCGGTGCTCAACGAGGAACGTCACCTGCGCACGGCGGTCCGCCGCATCCTGGACCAGGAGTACCCCGGGCCGATGGAGGTGGTGATCGCCCTCGGTCCCTCCACCGACCGCACCGCGGAGATCGCGGCCGAGCTGGTGGCCGAGGACCCGCGGGTGCGGACGGTGGCGAACCCCACCGGCCGAACGCCGGCCGGGCTGAACGCCGCGATCCGGGGCTCACGGCACCCGATAGTCGTGCGCGTGGACGGCCACGGCCTGCTCACCCCCGGCTACATCACCACGGCGGTCCGGCTGCTCGGCGAGATGGAGGCGGCCAACGTCGGCGGCATCATGCACGCCGAGGGCGAGACCGAGTGGGAGCACGCGGTCGCCGCCGCGATGACCTCCAAGATCGGTGTCGGGAACGCGGCCTTCCACACCGGCGGCCTGGCCGGCCCGGCGGACACCGTCTACCTCGGGGTGTTCCGGCGCGAGGTGCTGGAGAAGCTCGGCGGCTACAACGAGGAGTTCATCCGCGCCCAGGACTGGGAGCTGAACTACCGGATCCGCCAGGACGGCGGCCTGGTCTGGTTCACCCCGCAGCTCAAGGTGACGTACCGGCCCCGCCCCTCGGTGCGGGCGCTGGCCAAGCAGTACAAGGACTACGGCCGCTGGCGCCGGGTGGTCACCCGCTACCATCGCGGCTCGGTCAACATGCGCTACCTCGCCCCGCCGGCCGCGCTGGCGGCGGTCGTCCTCGGGCTGGTGCTCGGCGCCGCCGTCCACCCCGCCTTCCTGGCGGTGCCCGGCGCGTACCTGATGGGCATCCTCGGCGGCGCCGCGGTCGAGGGCCGGGGGCTGTCGTTCAAGGCCAGGGCGCTGCTGCCGGTGGCCTTCGCGACCATGCACCTCAGCTGGGGCTTCGGCTTCCTGACCTCTCCGCGCTCGCTGGCCCGAAGAGTGATCGCCAGCGTCGGCCCGTCCTCCAAGGACGTGTTCTCGAAGACGGGTTGATCCTGCGGCGTGCCTGACACGCCCTGGCGCCCGCTGATTCGTCCCGGCAGCCCGCGGTGCCGTGCGGCGCCGCTATCGTCGGTGCGCATGGCGACAGTTGAGGACGGGGCGGGTGCGGCCCGGATCGAGCCGAGCGCGGACGTCGACGAACGGGCCGCGATCGGCGCCGGGACGGCGGTCTGGCACCTCGCCCAGGTCCGTGAGGACGCGGTGGTCGGTGCGGACTGCGTGATCGGCCGCGGCGCGTACGTCGGCCCCGGCGTGCGGATCGGGGACCGGGTCAAGGTGCAGAACCACGCGCTGGTGTACGAGCCGGCGGTGGTCGAGGACGGGGTGTTCATCGGCCCGGCCGCCGTCCTCACCAATGACCGGTACCCCCGCGCGGTCACTCCCGAGGGCCGCCCCAAGGGCCAACACGACTGGCGGGCCGAAGGGGTGACGCTCCGTCAGGGCTGCTCGATCGGCGGCCGCGCGGTGCTGGTCGCCGGGGTGACGGTCGGCCGCTGGGCACTGGTCGCGGCCGGCGCCGTGGTGCACCGGGACGTCCCGGACTTCGCGCTGGTCGCAGGTGTCCCGGCCCGCCGGATCGGCTGGGTCGGCCGGGCCGGCGAGCCGCTGCGGCCCACCGGGGACGGCGGCTGGCAGTGCCCCCGGACCTCCGAGCGGTACCGCGAGGAGGGCGGAACCCTCCTGCCAACCTAGCTACTTGGCGCAGACGTCGGTGTCGTCCGCCTGGACCCGCTGGAGGTCCTCGGGCGCCTCGGTGGGCGCCGCCGCCGGGTTGGCGGCGGCCAGCGCGTCCTTGCCGAGCACCAGGACCAGCCCGCCCTTCGGGTCCGACTTCGCGGCCGGCCGGACGGCGTCGCCGGGCAGGCCGAGGGCGGCGGCCAGGGCCTGGGCCTCGGCCTCCCGGCCGGACGGGTAGGACACCGTGGTGGTCTCGGCGGGCGGTGCGTCGCTGCCCACCACGGCCTTGTCGAAGCCCTTCGCCCGGAGCTTCTCCACGGTCGGCCCGGACTGTCCGCGGGTGCCGCTGCCGTTGCGCACCGTCAGCTGGACGCCCTTGCCGGAGACGGGCGGGGTGGTGGCGGCCGGGGCGGGCGGCGGGGTCGCGGCGCCGGTGGCCGGGGCCTCGGCGGCGGGCGGGTCGCTCGGCGGGGCGGCGGTCTCGGTCAGCGAGTGGTCGGCCGCCACCATCGCGAACAGCTGCCCGGCGTCCGGCTGCTTGAGGATCACCCGGTTCACGTCCTTGGGGTCGTCCAGGACGGGCGCGGTGGTGAAGGTGATGTTCTTGGTGTCCACCTTGCTGATGTCCAGCGCGAGGTCCTTGAGCTTGTCCACGCTGCCGATGCCGGAGTCCACGGTGAGCGCCTTGGTGGCGGCGTCCGCGAGCTTGTAGAGCTTGGTCGGGCTGGTCAGGGTGTCGTCGCTCTTGATCTTGCGGATCATCGAGCTGATGAACTGCTGCTGGAGCGGGATCCGGGTGAGGTCACCGCCCTGGCCGACCGCGTGCCGGGTGCGGACGAAGGCCAACGCCTCCTCGCCCTGGACCACGTGCCGGCCCTTGGTCATCTTGAGGTGGGAGCCGGAGTCGTTGATGTCCTTGGCCGCGCAGACCTCGACCCCGCCGACGGCGGTGGACAGGGTCTTCACCGCCTCGAAGTTGACCTGCACGAAGTGGTCGACCCGGATCCCGGTGTTCTTCTCGACGGTCTTCCAGGTGCAGCCGGCGTCGCGCCCCTCCTGGCCGAGGCTGTTGTTGAACTCCTCCCGCGCCGAGCCCTGGATCTTCTTCCCCTGGGCGTTCTGGCACTCCGGGATCGGCAGCATCAGGTCCCGCGGGAGGCTGATCACCGTCGCGTTGGTGCGGTCCTTGGCGATGTGGAACAGCAGCGTGGTGTCGGCGTGCCCGGTGCTGCCCTCGTCGCCGTACTCCCGGCCGAGGCCCTCCCGGCTGTCCGTGCCGATCACCAGGATGTTCAGCGCGTCCCCGGCGGCCGGGGGCCGCTCGGACTCGTCGCCCAGCTGGACCTTGACCGAGGTCAGGTTGTCGTTGAAGTGCCGGTACAGGTAGTACGCCCCGCCGCAGCCCGCCACCATCACCAGGGCGCCCGCCCCGGCCGTCCACTTGAGCGCCCGTCGGCGCCGGCTGCGCTTGGCGAGCGCGGCCGCCCGCCGCCGGCTGTCCCGGCGGCCCTCCGGGGCCGGTGCCGCCGGTGCCTCGCCGGCCCGCCGGCGCTGCCGGGGGACGCCGGGAGCCGGGTCGACCCGGTACCGGCCGCCTTCCGGTTGCTCCTCGTGCACGGGGGTTCCCTACCTTCGACCGGTCACGGCTGCGGACCGCCCGTACGGACGGGCCGATCCGGACACACTAGACGAGCCGAACGGGGGAGTCGTTCCCGGTGTGATCTCCGCCATGTTCCGGCAGGGCGGGGATAAATACCGCTCGTGGCCGAGCAATTGCGGAAACGTCCGGATCGGCCGACGGGGCCGGACCGGCGTTCACCGGTGTGGTCGGGGGCCGGCGGTTCAGTGCGGGGCGCAGGCGTCCACGTCGGCGGTGCGTCCCTCGAAGGTGGGCGCGGCGCTCGCGGAGGGTGACGCGGTCGCCGTCACCGCCGCCGCGGCCTCGGCCGTCGGGCCCGCCCCCGGGCCGGCGCCCGGGGACGGGCCCGGCGAGGGCGAGGGCGAGGAGCCGGGCGGCCGGACGGCGACCGGCCGGTCGTCCCGCAGCGCCGCGAACAACTGGCCGGTCTGCGGCTGCACGAACTCGTCCCGGTCCGAGTCGTAGCGGTACGGGCGGCGCGGCGCGGTCAGGAAGACCACGTCCGCCGAGGGGACGCCACGCAGGTCCTGGGTGAGGTCGTACAGCGCGCCGAGCGAGGACAGCCCGCCGTCCGCCCGCACCGAGGAGGTCGCGGCGTCCAGCACCGGCCACAGCTTCGCCGGGTTCAGCAGCACGCCCTGCGACTGCGCCTTGCGGATCAGCGCGGCCAGGAACTGCTGCTGGCGGCCCATGCGTTGGGTGTCGCTGCCGTCGCCCAGGCTCTCCCGGGCCCGGACGTAGCCGAGCGCCTGCTCGCCGTGCAGGATCTGCCGGCCGGCGGGCAGGTCGAGCCTGGCGTCCTTGTCGTGGATCGGCTGCGGCACGCACACCTCGACCCCGCCGATCGCGTCCACCATCGTCTTGAAGCCGCTGAAGTCGAGGATCACGTAGTGGTCGATCCGGATGCCGCTCAACTTCTCGACGGTCCGGATCGAACAGGCCGGACCGCCCGTCTCGAAGGCCTGGTTGAACTGCATCAGCGCGGGCTTGCTGCGGGTGCCGTCCGGCTTCTCGCAGGCGGGGACGGAGACCATGACGTCGCGCGGCACCGAGACCGCCGTCGCGTGCCCCCGGTCGGCGGCCAGGTGCAGCAGGATCGTGGTGTCCGAGCGCTCGGTGCCGCTCCCACCGCCGTACGAGCCGTTCGCGCCGGAGCGGTCGTCGCTGCCGATCAGCAGGATGTTCTGGGCACCCCGCGCCCCGGCGGTGCGGCTCGGCCGCTCGGCCTCCAGCCGGGCCAGCAGCCGGTCGGTGGCCGAGTCGGTGCGGATGTTGCCGTCCAGCTTGCGGTAGGCGATCCAGAGCAGCACGCCGGTGGCGACCAGCAGGAACGCGACGGCGCCGGCGGTGATCATCAACCACCGCC
>NZ_JBSHAP010000160.1:0-19026 GCF_053611565.1 Kitasatospora sp. NPDC054795 | reverse complement strand
GCGGGGGCGGGCGGGTGCTCACGTACGCAGCACCCCACCCCCCACCCCCCCCCCCCCACCGGCCCCCCCCCACCCCCGCCCGCCCGCCGCCCCCGCCACGAGGGGAGACCAACGTGACACCGCCGGCCGCAGCCAGCGCCGCCGCCATCCGCACCGACGACCCGACCACCGACCCCGCTGCGGCCAATGCCGCGGCCGCCGACGCCCAGGCACCCGCCCCCACGGGGCTGCCCGGCAACGGCGACGACGACCCCGACGAACGCACCGCGGCGGACTCCGCCGCCCAGCGCCGCACCCACGCGGCCGCGTCCCCGACCGGTACCCGCTTCACCAGGCCCGGGGGGATGTTCTCCTCACTGCGCGTTCGCAACTACCGCTACTACTTCGCCGGCCAGGTGGTCTCCAACACCGGCACCTGGATGCAGCGCATCGCCCAGGACTGGCTTGTGCTGAGCCTCACCGGCAGCCCGCTCGCGGTCGGCATCACCACCGCCATGCAGTTCCTGCCGATGCTGCTGCTCGGCCTGTTCGGCGGCGTGCTCGCCGACCGGATGCCCAAGCGCCGGCTGCTGGTCTTCACCCAGGGCGCGATGGGCCTGCTGGCCGCCGGCCTCGCGGTGCTGACCGTCGGCGGCGTGGTGACGCCGTACTACGTGTACGCCTTCGCACTGCTGCTCGGCCTGGTCACCGTGGTGGACAACCCGACCCGGCAGGCCTTCGTCTCCGAGATGGTCGGGCCCAAGGACCTCGCCAACGCCGTCAGCCTGAACGCCGCCAACTTCCAGACCGCCCGGCTGGTCGGCCCCGCCGTCGCGGGCCTGCTGATCGCCGCGGTCGGCAGCGGCTGGGCGTTCGCCGTCAACGCGCTGTCCTTCGCCGCCGTGATCGGCGGGCTGCTCGCGATGCGGGAGGGCGAACTGCGCCCGACCGAGCCGATCGCCCGCGAGAAGGGTCAGCTGCGCGAGGGGCTGCGGTACGTCAAGGAGCGGCCCGAGCTGCTCTGGCCGATGGTGCTGGCCGGGTTCATCGGCACCTTCGGCTTCAACTTCCCCACGCTGCTCTCCGGCTTCGCGTACGACACCTTCAAGGTCGGCGCCGGCCAGTACGGCCTGCTGAACACCGCGATGGCGATCGGCTCGCTGACCGGTGCGCTGCTCGCCGCCCGCCGGGGCGTGCCGCGGCTGCGCCGGCTGGTCGGCGCGGCGCTGGCCTTCGGAGCGCTGGAGGTGGTCGCCGCGTTCGCGCCCGACTACTGGACCTTCGCGCTGCTGCTGATGCTGGTCGGGGTCTTCGGGCTGAGCTTCAACACCTCGGTCAACTCCTCGCTGCAGCTGGCCACCGACCCCGCGATGCGCGGCCGGGTGATGGGCCTGCTGGTGCTGGTCTTCACCGGCGGCACGCCGATCGGCGCCCCGATCGTCGGCTGGGTGACCGCCTCGTACGGGCCCCGGCTCGGCCTGCTGGCCTGCGGACTGGTGTCCGCGGCGGCGGCCGGCACGGTCGGCCTGGTGCTGGCCCGCAGCGCGGACCTGCGGGTGCGGTTCGACCTGCACCCGGGCCGCGGCGGCCGGGTGGTGGCCTTCGTGCCGCGGACCGCGCCGGCGGCCAAGTCGGAGCTGGCCGCGGCCTGCTGACCATCCGTCGGGCCCCCGGGAGGCGTCCCGGGGGCCCGTGGCGGTTCAGAGCCGGATGGCGAGGACCTGGCCCGGCCAGACGCCGTCCGGCCGCTCGACCTCGAAGCCCTCGGTCTCGGTGAAGCCGAGCGCCCGGTACTGGGCGACCAGTCCGCGGTCGGCGCCGGCGTAGCAGTCCACCCGGAGCAGGCCGATGCCGCGGCGGCGGGCCTCCTCCACCGCGTCGGCGATCAGCGCGGCGCCGATGCCCGAGCCCTTGCGGGTGCGGTCGGTGACCAGGTTGCGGACGAACAGCTCGCGCTCGGCCACGGCGGGGACGTACGCGCCGCGCTCCTCGGACAGCACGCAGGAGCCGACCGTACGGCCCCGGTCGTCCACCGCGAGACGGATCAGGAACGGCTCGGCGCCGTACTTCGCGATGTGCTCCACCCGGGCCGGGTCGGTGCTGAAGGGCTGGTCGCCCCACTGGCCGGTGCGGCCGCGGCCGGCCAGCCAGGCCACGGCGCCGTCGAGCAGGGCGAGGACGTCGGGGACGTCCTCGGGGCCTCCGGTGCGGATCTTCACGCCGCTGGAATCGATCATGGATCCGTTCTATCCCGAACCGGCGTGCGCGGGAAGATTGATCCATGAGGTTGTTCGTGGCGGTGCTGCCCCCCGCAGAGGCGCTGCAGGGGCTCCTCGACGCGGTCGCGCCGCTGCGGGAACTGCCCGGGGCGGAACGGCTGCGCTGGACCGGCGTCGAGGGCTGGCACCTGACCCTGGCCTTCCTGGGCGAGGTGCCAGCCGAGCGGCTGCCGGAGCTGGCGGCGGGCCTGGCCGCCGTCGCCGAGGTCCACCCGGTGCACCGGCTGCGGATCGCGGGCGCGGGGCGGTTCGGCGACCGGGTGCTCTGGGCCGGGGTCGACGGCCAGGCCTGGGCGCTGCGCAGGCTGGCCGACGCCGTCACCGCGGCCACCGCCGAGGTCACCGGGGCGACCGACGACTACGCCTTCCACCCGCACCTCACCCTCGCCCGCGCCGGCTCCTCGCGCGGCCACCGCAGGGCCGTGCAGCGGGTCGCGGCGGCCGAGCTGGACGGCCTGGTGGCGGCGCTGGCCGACTACCGGGGGCCGGAGTGGGACGCCACCGGGCTGCACCTGGTGCGCAGCGACCCGGGCGGCGGCTCGGTCCACTACGAGTCGCTGTACACCTGGCCGCTGGCGGACTGGAGCTGAGGCCCCCCGGGGGGCGGCTCCGGGACCGGGGCCGCGGGGCCCGGGGCCAGGGCCCGGGAGAAGTCCGGGGCGGGCCGCAGGTACGCTCGATGACCGTGGACCCCAAGACTCGTATGCGCATCGTCTCCGGCACCCTGGTGCTGATGCTGGTCGTCGTGCTGATCAGCTCGCTGGTCGGCCGCTAGGGCGGCCCCCGGCCCGGCCCCGGAACGGCGAGAGGGCCACCGCCCGTCGGCGGTGGCCCTCGGCCGTGTCCTCGGGGGACCGGTCAGACCTTCGCGAGCTGCTCCACCACGTGGTCGATGCAGTGGGTGAGCGCCTCGACGTCCGCCGGGTCGATCGCCGGGAACATCGCGATGCGCAGCTGGTTGCGGCCCAGCTTGCGGTACGGCTCGGTGTCCACGATGCCGTTGGCACGCAGTGCCTTGGCGACCGCGGCGGCGTCCACCGACTCGTCGAAGTCGATGGTGCCGACCACCTGGGAGCGCTCGGCCGGGTTCGCCACGAACGGGGTGGCGTAGGCGGACTTCTCGGCCCAGGAGTACAGCCGGGACGAGGAGTCCGCGGTGCGGGCGACCGCCCAGTCCAGACCGCCGTTGCCGTTCAGCCACTCCAGCTGGTCGGCCAGCAGGAAGAGGGTGGAGAGCGACGGGGTGTTGTACGTCTGGTCCTTCGACGAGTTGTCGATGGCCGTCGGCAGCGAGAAGAACGGCGGGATGTAGCGGCCGGAGCCGGCGATCTCGGCGGCGCGCTCCAGCGCGGCCGGGGAGAACGTCGCCAGCCACAGGCCGCCCTCGGAGGCGAAGGACTTCTGCGGGGCGAAGTAGTAGACGTCCGTCTCGGTGATGTCCACCGGCAGGCCGCCGGCGCCCGAGGTCGCGTCCACCAGGACCAGCGAGCCCTCGTCCGCGCCGACCGGACGCCCGATCGGCATCGCGACGCCGGTCGAGGTCTCGTTGTGGGTGAGCCCGTAGACGTCCACGCCGGCCTCGGCGACCGGCAGCGGGTGGGTGCCCGGGGCGGTCTTGATCACGGTCGGCTCGCCGAGCCACGGCGCGGCCTTGACCGAGGAGGCGAACTTCGAGGAGAACTCGCCGAAGTCCAGGTGCTGGGACTTCTCCCGCACCAGGCCGAAGGCGGCGATGTCCCAGAAGGCGGTGGAGCCGCCGTTGCCGAGGACGACTTCGTAGCCGTCCGGCAGCGAGAACAGGCTGCTCACGCCCTCGCGCACGCGCTTGACCAGGTCCTTGATCGGGGCCTGGCGGTGCGAGGTGCCGAGCAGGGAGGTCTGGGTCGCGGCGAGGGCACTCAGGGCCTCGGGGCGCACCTTGGACGGTCCGCAGCCGAAACGGCCGTCTGCGGGCTTGATGTCAGCGGGGATCTGGATCTGAGCCACGCGCGCAGCCTACCGGCCGGAGGGTTCGGCGGGGTACGGCCGTCCGCCCGCTGAGACCGTGATCACTGCTGCCCGGAGGCGGGCCGGAGACATGCGGCAGCGGGCCCGGCCGGAGCCGGACCCGCTGCTCAGGGGCACTGTCCGGACGCTCGTCCGGTATCCCCGGGGAGGGGATCAGCGGACGATGGCGTCCCAGCCCTCGATCTCCTCGGGGCGGCGCGGGCCGGGGCCGATGTAGCGCGCGGAGGGGCGCACGAGCCGGCCCGTGCGCTTCTGCTCCAGGATGTGCGCCGACCAGCCGGCGGTGCGCGCGCAGGTGAACATCGAGGTGAACATGTGCGCCGGGACCTCGGCGAAGTCCAGCATGATGGCGGCCCAGAACTCGACGTTGGTGGCCAGCACGCGGTCGGGGCGACGGTTGTGCAGCTCCTCCAGCGCGGCCTTCTCCAGCGCCTCGGCGACCTCGAAGCGCGGCGCGCCGAGCTCCTTGGCGGTGCGGCGCAGCACCCGGGCGCGCGGGTCCTCGGCGCGGTAGACGCGGTGGCCGAAGCCCATCAGGCGCTCGCCCTTGTCCAGGGCGTTCTTGACCCAGGCGGTCGCGTCGCCGGTGCGCTCGATCTCCTCGATCATGCCGAGCACGCGCGACGGCGCGCCGCCGTGCAGCGGGCCGGACATCGCGCCGACCGCGCCCGAGAGGGCGGCCGCGACGTCGGCGCCGGTGGAGGCGATGACCCGGGCGGTGAAGGTGGAGGCGTTCATGCCGTGCTCGGCGGCCGAGGTCCAGTAGGCGTCGACGGCCTTGACGTGCTTCGGGTCCGGCTCGCCCCGCCAGCGGATCATGAACCGCTCGACGACCGTCTCGGCCTTGTCGATCTCGCTCTGCGGGACCATCGGCAGGCCCTGGCCGCGGGCCGACTGGGCGACGTAGGACAGGGCCATCACGGCGGCCCGGGCGAGGTCGTCGCGGGCCTGCTCGGCGTCGATGTCCAGCAGCGGCTTGAGGCCCCAGACCGGGGCGAGCATGGCGAGTGCGGACTGCACGTCGACCCGGATGTCGCCGGAGTGCACGGGGATCGGGAACGGCTCGGCGGCCGGCAGGCCGGGGTTGAACTTGCCGTCCACCAGCAGGCCCCAGACGTGGCCGAAGGAGACGTTGCCCACCAGGTCGTCGATGTCGACACCGCGGTACCGCAGGGCGCCGCCCTCGCGGTCGGGTTCGGCGATCTCGCTCTCGAACGCGACGACTCCCTCAAGCCCGGGTACGAAATCGGACATGCGACGGCTCCCTCAGTTCTGTGATCGGCGCTCCGCCGTGGTGGGGCGGCGCACCAGTGACCGAATGGTGTTTGGCACTCGGTGCCAGAGTGACAGGCACGGGGTGCATTGCGCCATACACCACCGTGGTGATGTTTCCCGCGGGCCCGCTCGACTTTCCCGCCGGAGGGGCCGGTCGTGCCCGGGGGAGCCCCGGAACCCCTGCGATCCCCGGAGTCAAACGCCTTGTTCCGGACAATTCCCCTCGGGGCGGGCGGTCAAGCGGCGGCGGGTCACCTCATCTCCCACCGGGGTTTGTCCGGAGGTAGCGGCGCCCGTTGCTTGTCGTACGGGATGATGTTGGCGTGCAGACCCCGGATCGCGCCCAGTCGACGCCCCCGAGCCCCGCCAACCGGACCCTGGCCGACGAGGCCCGCCCCGGCCCGGACCTCACCGTGATGCGCAAGCACTACAGCCACGAGGGCCTGGTCGAGGAGCGGCTCGCGCCCGAGCCGATCGGCCAGTTCACCCGCTGGTTCCACGAGGCGGACGACGCCGGGGTGGTGGAGCCCAACGCCATGGTGCTCTCCACCGCCGACGCCGAGGGGCGGCCCAGCTCGCGCACCGTCCTGCTCAAGGGCTACGACCTGCGCGGCTTCGTGTTCTTCACCAACTACGGCTCCCGCAAGGGCTCCGAGCTGGCCGCCAACCCGTACGCGGGGCTGCTCTTCCCATGGATCGCGCTGGCCCGCCAGGTGATCGTCCAGGGCCGGGTGGAGAAGGTCGGCCGGGACGAGACCGCCGCCTACTTCCGCACCCGCCCGCACGGCTCCCAGCTGGGCGCCTGGGCCAGCGAGCAGTCCAGCCCGGTCGGCGGCCGAGAGGTCCTCGAACAGCGCTACGCCGAGCTGGAGCGGCGCTACCCGGAGGGCGAGGGCGTGCCCGTCCCGCCGTTCTGGGGCGGGTACCGGGTGGTCCCGCAGAGCGTCGAGTTCTGGCAGGGCCGGGAGAACCGGCTGCACGACCGGCTCCGCTACGTCGCCGACCCGTCCGACCCGACGGGGTGGCGGGTGGAGCGGCTCTGCCCGTGATCCCTTCGGCCCAAAGGCTCCGCGCGGCGTCCGCGCAGAGCTGATGGACCGTCATCCGTCCGGTAGGATGCCCGTCGCGGACCTGGGCCGATGCAGCTCCGGCCGGCGGCCCGCCGTGCCGACACGATCGAGTGAGGGACTGAGTGAGGGACTGATGGGCGTCACCGGTGCGGGAACCGCCGCTGGACTCGGCTCTGACCTGGTCGACGTCGCCGCCCTGCCGCTCGACGAACTCGACGCCCTGCCCGACACCGTCCTCGGTGACCTGCTGCGCCGGGTGGTCGCGGACGCCCTGACCCCCGGCGCGGAGCCGCTCGCGGCCTTCCAGTCGGCGCTCGACCGGTAGCACCGCAGGAGCCCGCGCCCCCGCGCCCGGCGCGTCGAGCCCGACGGGCGCCCGCGCCCCCCGCCGGTGCGCCCCCTGAGCGCCGGAGCGCCCCCGGCCGGGGAAGTGCGCCTGACCACCGACTAAACCCCCCGAGGCGGCCGAATCCGCCAACTCGCCAGCGTGGACGGTGGAGTTCGGGACATGCTGGGGTATGAAACCAGCGCCGTCGCGGACCGTTGGGCACGGGGGGAACAGGTGATGGAGCAGGAACAACACCGGCCGTACTTCTTCTTCAGCTACGCGCGTCGGGACTTCGAGGCCGAGGACGCCTTCGTCAACCAGTTCTTCAACGACCTGCGGGACGAACTCGGGCGGCTGGTCGGCACCGGCGTGCGCGGCGAGGAACTGGCCTACCGGGACACCGAGCAGCTGCGCCTGGGCGACGACTGGGCCGAGCGGCTGGCCACGATGCTCGGCCGCAGCCGGACCATGATCGCGCTCTACTCCCCGGCCTACTTCACCAGCCTCTACTGCGGCAAGGAGTGGACCGCCTTCCGCGGCCGGGTCCGGCGCCACCACGAGGAGACCGGGGAACTCATCCCGGCACTCGTCCCGGTGCTCTGGGAACCCGTCGAGCCGGGCGACCTGGCCGACGAGGTCAACAAGATCCAGTGGGCCCAGCCGGACATGGGCGAGGCCTACGCCCGGTACGGCCTGCGGGCGCTGCTGCGCACCGCGCAGGGCGGGGCGTACGAGCAGGTCGTCCGGGTGGTCGCGGAGCGGGTCCGGGACGCGGCCGCGCGCCGGCTCGGCGAGCTGCCCGAGTTCGACCTCGGCGCCGTGCGCGGCTACTTCCCGCCCCCGGCGGCGCCGTCCCCGGCGTCCGCCCCCGGGATGGTGCGGCTGTTCATCGCGGCCGGGCGCGCCTCGGAGCCCGCCGCCGAGGGCGGCTGGTACGGCTCCAAGCCGTGGCACTGGGCGCCCTACCACCCGCCCGTCCAGCCGTCCCTGGCGGCCCGCGCCCAGCAGGTGATCACCGGCGCCGGACACACCACCACGCTGGAGGAGGTCGACACCGCCCTCGCCGACAAGCTCGACCAGGCCCGCGAGGACAGCCAGGTCAGCATCCTGCTGGTGGACCCGTGGGTGGCCGGAGCCGAGCGCTACCGATCCGCGCTGCGCGCGTACGACGAGCAGAACCACCCCGTCACCGGCGTGATGGTGCCCACCGGCAGCGGCGACCCGGCCGACGGGCCGGAGCGCGACGCGCTCTGGGCGGGCGTGCGCGACGTGTTCCGGCGCAACTGGCTGCGCCGGAGCGACCTGGAGCACTTGTTCCGGGTCAAAGTGAGCCGGGAGAGCTTCGACAACGACCTCACCATCATGGTGACGGTCGCTCAGAACAAGCTCATGGACGACAACCTGGATTGGGGGGACGATGGCGGCGACGCCTTCGGCCTCGGCCCCGGCGGCCCGGACACCGGCCCGGCGATGCCCGGGCTGACCATCCCGGCCGGCCCGCCGGGGCCCCACCGGGGGCCCGCACGCGTCAACCGGGGCCTCCCGGGTTCCACCGACCTGCCGCACCAGAGCCGGGGCAAGGACACCGCTGTCCCGCTGAGGGGGGAGAAGAACGATGACCACTGAGCCCGGCGCGGATCCGGAGCGCGGCGGACCGGGATCGGTCGTCACGTTCTACTCCTTCAAGGGCGGCACCGGCCGCACCATGGCGCTCGCCAACGTCGGCTGGATCCTCGCCAGCCGCGGCCTGCGCGTCCTGGTCGTCGACTGGGACCTGGAGGCGCCCGGCCTCCACCGGTACTACCACCCGCTGCTGGTCGACCCGGAACTGCACTCCACCGACGGCCTGATCGACCTGCTGCGCTCCTACGTCAAGCAGGCGCTGCCCTCCGCCGCCGGGCCGGTCGGGCAGTCCCCGGCCGCCTGGCTGGACGAGCCCGGGCGCCTGGATGGCTACGTCTGCGGCCTCGCCCTCGACCTGCCGCCCGGCGGCCGGCTCGACTTCCTGCCCGCCGGCCGGCAGAACGCCGCCTACGCCGCCGCCGTCACCAGCTTCAACTGGCGCAGCTTCTACCACGGCCGGGACATCCGCGGCGGCGAGTTCCTGCGCGAGCTGCGCGACCGCTGGGCCCGCGGCTACGACTACGTGCTCATCGACAGCCGCACCGGCGTCAGCGACACCTCCGGCATCTGCACCGTCCTGATGCCCGACACCGTGGTGGACTGCTTCACCTTCAGCGTCCAGAACATCCGCGGCGGCGTCGACGCGGCCCGCGACATCGCCGCGGCCGAGGAGCGGGCGATCCGGGTCCTGCCGGTGCCGATGCGGGTCGAGGACGCCGAGCAGGAGCGCCTGGAAGCCGGCCGCGACTACGCCCGCGAGGCCTTCGCCCCCTACCTCGGCCGCTGGCTGGCCGGCGACCGCCGGGCCGGCTACTGGGCCGACGTCGAGGTGCCGTACAAGCCCTTCTACGCCTACGAGGAGGTGCCCGCCACCGTCGCCGACCGGCCGCAGGAGGCCCGCAGCCTGCTCAACGCCTTCGAGCGGCTGGCCGGCTGGATCACCGACGGCCGGGTCCGCGCCCTGCGCCCGCTCACCGCCGAGACCCGCCGCCGGCTCTACGGCGCCTACCTGCGCTCCGCCCGGGCGGTTCCGCGCCAGGTGTTCGTCAGCTACGCCCCCGAGGACCGGATGTGGGCCGAGTGGGCCGCCGGGACGCTCACCCGCTTCGGCTACCAGACCTCCCTGCACAGCGCCGCCGAGTCGTACAGCGGCCCCCGGCCGCCGGAGGTTGTTGGGCCGGTGGACGGCCAGGGCCGGCTGCTCGCGCTGCTCTCGCCCGAGTACACCGCGCTGCCCCGCGCGGCCGAGGTCTGGCAGCTCCTCCAGGGGCGCGAACTCGCCTCCGGATCACCGTCGTTGGTCGCCTTCCGGCTCCAGGACTCGGACGAGCCGGTGCCCCGCCCGTTCACCGGGCCGCCGGTGCCCGACCTGGTCCGCTCCTCCGCGGTCGGCGCCGAGTCCCAGCTCTACGCCGAACTCGGCCCGCCGCCCGGCAGCAGCCGCCAGTCGGACACCGACAGCGGGGAGTTCGCCGCCCCCGCGCGGTTCCCCGGCACCGCCCCGCAGGTCCAGGAGGCGCCCTCGCGCAACGCCGCCTTCATCGGCCGAGGCAAGCTGCTCGAACTGCTCCGCAACCGCTTCACCGGCGGGCCCGCCGCCGTGCTCAGCCAGGTGCTCTACGGCTTCGGCGGCGCCGGCAAGTCCCAGATCGCCGCCGAGTACGCGCACCGCTTCAAGGCCGCCTACGACGTGGTCTGGTGGGTGCCCGCCGAGGAGCCCGCCAACATCCCGCAGAAGCTCGCCGAACTCGCGCCCCGGCTCGGCGTGCCCACCAGCGACGACGTCGCGCACACCGCCGCCGCCGTGCTCGACGCGCTGCGCCGCGGCCAGCCGTACCGCCGGTGGCTGCTCGTCTTCGACAACGCCGGCACCCCCGAGGAGCTCGCCCCCTGGCAGCCGGCCGGCTCCTCCGGCGGGCACGTGCTGATCACCTCCCGCAACCAGGGCTGGGCCCGGCACGCCGGCCTGGTGGAGGTCGACGTCTTCCTCCGCGAGGAGAGCGTCCGGCTGCTGCGCCGCTTCAACGGCGGGCTCTCCTCTGAGGATGCCGACCAGGTCGCGCAGCGCCTCGGCGACCTGCCGCTCGCCGTCGGCCAGGCCGCCGTCTGGCTCCAGGAGACGTCGATGCCGATCGCCACCTACCTCGAACTGCTCGACGAAGAGCTCACCGAGATGCTGGAGCGCACCCGGCTGCGCGCCGCCGACTACCCGCACTCGGCCGCCGCGACCTGGCGCATCTCGGTCGAGGAGCTGCGCCGGATGAACGCCCCGGCCGCCCAGATCCTGGAGATCTGCGCCTTCTTCGGCCCCGACGCCATCCCGATGCGGCTGCTCTACAGCCGGGCCGTCACCCGCGCCCTGCGGCTGCCCCCGCGCGCGCCCCGCGACAAGCTCGCGATCGGCGAGTTCCTGCGCGCCATCAACCGCTTCGGGCTCGCCCGCACCGACCAGGGCAGCGAGACCATCACCGTGCACCGGCTGGTCCAGGCGGTGCTGCGGGACCAGGTCGAGGAGGAGCGGCGGGCCGAACTGCGCGGCGTCGTCCACGCCGCGCTCGCCACCGCCAACCCCGGCGACCCGGACGTGCCCGTGAACTGGGCCGAGTACGCCGAACTCCTGCCCCACCTCTGGCCGTCCGGAGCGCTTGACAGCGCCGACGAGGACGTCCGGCAGTGGATCATCGACTCGGTCCGCTACCAGTGGAAGCGCAGCCTGCACGAGTCCGGCCGGGAACTCGCCGAACGGACCCTGGAGCACTGGCGCCAGGACGGCTACGGCGGGCCCGGCTTCGACGTCGACAACGACGCCCAGACGCTCATGCTGCGCACCCAGCTGAGCAACATCCGCCGCTCCCAGGGCGCCCTCCAGGAGGCGTACGAGATGGACCGGGACATCCTGGAGCGCTTCACCGCGACCCTGGGCCCGGAGCACTCCCACACCCTCGCCGTCGCCAACAGCCTCGGCGCCGACCTGCGCTTCCTCGGCCGCTACGACGAGGCCCGGTCGCTCGACCGCCGCACGCTGGACGCCGCCCGGCGCACCCTCGGCCCGGACCACCCCCGCACCCTGATGATCACCAACAACCTCGCCGTCTCCGACTACCTGGCCGGCGACCGCCGGGCCGCCCTGGAACGGCACCGCAGCAACTACCTCCAGCAGCGCGACGCGCTCGGCGCGCACAGCCTCTACGCGCTCTCCTCGGCCTCCAACTACGCCCGCGACCTGCGCGAGACCGGGCGGCTGCGGGAGGCCCTGGACCTGCTGGAGGAGACCGTCCGGATCTACCAGCAGACCATCGGCGACAGCCACACCGACACCCTGCGCGCCCGCAAGAACCTGGCCGTGGCGCTGCGCCGGGCCGGCCGGTACCACGAGGCCCTGGAGATCGACGAGGACATCTACCAGCGCTACCTGGACATCAACGGCCCCGAGCACCCCGACACCCTGGCCGCCGCCACCAACCTGGCCAGCGACCTCAACGCGCTCGGCGACACCGGGCGGGCGATCCCGCTGGCCGAACGGGCGCTGGCGCGGTACCGCGACTACCTGGGCGAGAACCACCCGGTGACGCTGGCCGGCGCCAACAACCTCTCGGTGTACCTGCGGCTGGCGGGGCGCGCGACGGAGGCGCGCGACCTGTCCGGCCGTACGCTGGCGCAGTTCCGCACCGTCCTCGGCGCGCACCACCTCTACATCCCGATCGCGATGATGAACCACGCCAACGACCTGTCGCTGGCCGGGGAGCTCCAGGACGCGCTCGACCTGGAACTGGAGGCCGCGCCGCTGATGACCGAGGCCCTCGGCCAGGACCACTACGACTCCATCGGCATCAACTCCAACCTCTCGCTGTCGATGGCCGCCCTCGGGTACGCCGAGCGGGCGGCGGAGCTGCGGGCGGACTGCATCCGGCGGGCCCGGATCACCCTGGGGGAGGAGCACCCGACGACGATCGCGGTGCGGGCCGGGACGCGGCTGGACTCCGACGTGGAGCCGCCGCACGTGTGACGGACGGTCGGCCGGCGTGGCCTAGGCTCACCGGCATGGTGGCGTTCCGGCAGTTCCTGCTGAAGATCCACAGTCGGTGCAACCTGGCCTGCGACTACTGCTACGTGTACGAGGGCGCGGACCAGAGCTGGCGCGAGCGGCCGCGGCGGATGGAACTCGCGACCGTCCGCCGCACCGCCCGGCGGATCGAGGAGCACGCGGCCGAGCACGGCCTGGACGAGGTGTCCGTGGTGCTGCACGGTGGCGAGCCGCTGCTCGTCGGCGCGGCCCATCTGGACGCGCTGCTGGCCGAGTTGGCGGCCGTCCGGCCCCGGATGCGGTTCACCGTGCAGACCAACGGGCTGCGGCTGCTGGACGAACCGGCCCTGCTCGACGTGCTGCACCGCCACCGGGTCGCGGTCGGGGTCTCGCTGGACGGCACCCGGGCCGGCCACGACCGGCACCGCAGACTGCCCTCCGGCGCGGGCAGTTGGGCACGCACCGCCGAGGCGGTGCGGCTGCTCGGCTCGGACCGGCACCGGGACCTCTTCGCCGGCCTGCTGTGCGTCGTCGACCTGGAGTCCGACCCGGTGGCCACCTACGAGGCGCTGCTGGAGTTCGCGCCGCCCCGGATCGACCTGCTGCTGCCGCACGCGACCTGGCAGGAGCCGCCGCCCGGCGTCCGGCCGCGGCCGGTGCCGGACGCGCCGCCGTCGGGCGCGGAGCCGGCGCCGTACGGGCAGTGGCTGATCGCCGCCTTCGACCGCTGGTACGACGCGCCGCGCCGGGAGACCGGGGTGCGGCTGTTCGAGGAACTGGCGGTGCTGCTGCTCGGCGGGCGGGCGGCCAGCGAGGCGGTCGGGCTGGCGCCCGTCGACCTGGTGGTGGTCGAGGCGGACGGGACGATCGAGCAGGCGGACAGCCTCAAGGTGGCCTACGACGGCGCCCCCGGGACCGGCCTGGACGTGTGGCGGCACGGCTTCGCGCGGGCGGGCGCGCACCCGGCCTTCCAGGCCCGCCAGCGCGGCCTCGCGGGCCTCGGGCCGGTCTGCGCCGGCTGCCCGCTGGCCCGGGTCTGCGGCGGGGGGCTGTACGCGCACCGGTACGCGGGGGACGGCTTCGGGCACCCGTCGGTGTACTGCGCGGACCTGGACCGGCTGGTCCGGCACATCGCGGGGCGCCTGCGGGCGGGCGTGGCGGGGCTGGCGGGGAGCTGAGGACCGGTGCGGGGCGGGCGGTGGGCGGTGGGTTCCTGGTGGGCGTCGGGCGTCGGGCGTCGGCGGGTGGCGGTTCGGCTCACCCGTCCGGGTCATGCCCGGCCGCCGTCCGGCTGATCCGCCCCGGCGCGGGGAGACTGCGGGCGGACCCGGCGGGTTGGGCGATGGGCCGGCCGACCGGGCCGGGAGCCGAACGGACGAGGAGGAGGACCGGTGGCGGGTACGGGCGAGGTGGTGGCGGCCGGGGTACCGGGCGCCCGCGGGGCGGACGGGCTGCCCCGGCACGGCGTGGACGGGGAGACGTTCCGGGCGATCGCGGGCGCGCGTGGCGGGCCGCAGGCCGTCCGGCTGCTGCGCGGTGGGCAGTTGAGCAAGCGGGCGCTGCTGCTGCTGGCGCTGCGCCGGGCGGTGCCGGAGCACGACGGCTACCGGGAGGCGTACGCCCGGGTCCGGGCGCTGCAGCGGGACGACCGGGAGCAGTGGGAGGAGGTGCTGCTGCGGCCCGAGTTGGACGCCTGGGCGGCCGACTGCCTGCGCGGCGCGGCGGCGGGGGAGGAGGTTCCGCTCGGCGGGCTGGGCGAGTTCCTCCGCCCCGGCTCCGGCGTGCCGCTCGCGCTGGAGTGCGACGGGCTGCGCTGGGCGCCGTCGATCGACCACGCCGGCCCGCGCCGGGTGGACTACGGACGTCCGCCGGCCGGCCCGCTCGCCGGTGCCGAACTCGGGCTCTGGGAACAGCGGTTGTCCGAGGCCTGGGGCATCCTGGTGCGCCGTCACCACCGCCATGCGGCGGCCGTCGCGGCCTGCGTGACCACCGTCGTCCCGCTGCGGCCCGCCCCCGGCGGGGAGGCGGTGAGCGCCGCCGCCCGGCGGGCCTACGGTGCGGTGGCGGCCTCGCTGCCGGGCGATCCGGTGCTGCTGGCGCTGGCCCTGGTGCACGAGTTCCTCCACGTCCAACTCGGCGCCCTGCTGGACCTGGTGCCGCTGCACCGCCCCAACGGCCCGGCCGTCCACTACGCCCCCTGGCGCCCCGACCCGCGCCCGGCCGGGGCGCTGCTCCAGGGAGCGTACGCGCACCTGGGCGTGGCGGACTTCTGGCGGGCGGAGGCAGCCGCCGGCGCGGGCGACGCCGCCCGCGCGCACGGGGAGTTCGCGCGCTGGCGGACGCACACCCTGGCCGCCGGGCGGACGCTCCTGGGCTGCGGCGAACTGACGTCGAGCGGGCTGGAGTTCACCGAGGAGCTGGTGCGGACGGTCCGGGAGCTCGGCGGGCCGGGGGAATGAATCCCGGACATCGGACGCTTGGCCGGATGGCGTGCTTGCCGGAGGGCTTCCCCGGGCACTCCCGGGGTGTGCCCAGGTACTGGTTCAGGTGCTGGTCCCGGTTCCCGTCCGGGGCCTGCTCCGGGTTCTCCTCCGGAAGCGGGCCCGGGTGTTCGTCCGGGCGCTCGTCCCTGCGGTGCGCTTCGGCGTGCGCCAGGGCGAAGTGCGCGACCGCTGAACGGGTGAATTCTGGGGGCTCAGCGCGCTGTCGTACGACGTGGACCGCCTGGGGAGTTCAACGTGAGTCCGCAAGGTGCCGCGCGGAGTCTTCGCTGGCACTACATTGGTCGCAACCGGGTGGGCTTACCCACCCTCGGCAGGTCCTAACCGCGCCTAAGGAAACGAATATGACTCCGGTAACCAGCATCAGGCCGGCCGGCAAGCTCACTGACCCTCAGGAGACGCCGGAACGCCCCTCCCTCGCCGATCTCGCCGCGCTCGGCGCGGAAGAGCTCGCCTCCCGGCTCCAGCGCGCGCTCCCCGGCGCGGAATCCGGCCTTGTGCCGGTCGCTGCCTTCAACTCCTCGATCTGACCCGACCCGGACCCCCGAGCGGAACCCAGACCGAGCAGACCGAACCGAGCCGAACAGTTCCATGACGACGTCGATTCCGCTGCCGTTGACGCAGTTCGTGGTCAAGATGCACAGCAGGTGCGATCTGGCCTGCGACCACTGTTACGTCTACGAGCATGCGGACAGCAGCTGGCGCTCCCGGCCGAAGGTCATCGCGGACGGGATCATGGCCAAGGCCGCCGAGCGCATCGGTGAGCACGCGGCCGCCCACCGGCTGCCCGCCGTCCGGGTCGTCCTGCACGGGGGAGAACCCCTGCTCGCCGGCCCGGACCGCTTGCGCCGCGCCGCCGGGACGCTCCGGGCGGCACTCCCGCCCGGCTGCGTGCTCGACCTGCGCATCCACACCAACGGCGTGCTGTTGAGCCGGGACTTCTGCTCGCTGTTCGCGGAGCAGGACATCAAGGTCGGCATCTCGCTGGACGGTGACCGGGCCGCCAACGACCGCCACCGGCGGTTCGCCGACGGACGCAGCAGCCACCCGCAGGTGCTGCGGGCGGTCGCGCTGCTGAACGAGCCCGAGTACCGGCACCTGTTCGCCGGGCTGCTGTGCACGATGGACGTCGAGAACGACCCGGTGGCCGTGTACCGGGCGCTGGCCGAACTCCGCCCGCCCGCCGTGGACTTCCTGCTTCCGCACGCCACCTGGGACGATCCGCCCGCGCGCCCCGCCGGACCGGCCACCACCCCGTACGCCGACTGGCTGCTGACCGTCCACGGGCTGTGGGAAGCGGACGGGCGGCCGTTCGCCGTACGGACCTTCGAGTCCGTGCACCGGACCCTGCGCGGATTCTCCAGCCTCACCGAGTCGCTCGGCCTGGAGCCCTCCGACCTGGCGGTCCTGGAGACGGACGGGACCTTCGAGCAGGCCGACAGCCTGAAGACCGCGTACGACGGCGCGCCCGTCACCGGCATGAACGTTTTCGCGCACAGCCTCGACGACCTGGCCCGCCACCCCGGCATCGCCGCCCGCCAGTCCGGCCTGGCCGGGCTGAGCGAGGCCTGCCGCGCCTGCTCCGTGGTCCGCTCCTGCGGTGGCGGGCTGTACGCCCACCGCTATCGGAGCGACGATGGAGGAGGCAGCTTCGACCATCCCTCCGTCTACTGCGGTGATCTCATGACGTTCATCAACGGCATTGCGGGGAACGGGAGTTCGACTGGCGTTCCGGCGCTGGCGGCCGAGGCCGCCCGGCCCGGCGCCGAGCCGCTGCCGCCCGGCGCGCTCACCCCGTCGCAACTCGACGAACTGGCGCGCGGATACGGGAGCGCGGAGACCGTCGCCGCGCTCGGCCGCTCCCAACTCGCCCTCACCCGGGCGATGCTGGCCGCCGCCTGGGACGCCTCCGGACAGGGGCGGGCCGAGGCGTGGGCCCTGCTGACGGAGCTCGACACGGCGGCCCCCGCCGCCGTGGACACCGTGCTCGCCCACCCGTACGCCCGCTCCTGGGCGGCCCGCAGACTCGCCGGGGACCTGCCGGTCGGGCTCGGCCCGCTGGCCGCGCTCGCCGCGGCCGCCGCGGTGCGGGCCGGGCGGGGGGACGCGGTGGCGGTGCCCGTCCGCGGCGGGTGGCTGCACCTGCCGACGCTCGGCCGGATCGCCGTACCCGACGGCGAGGCCGTGGTCACCGGGCGGACCGACGGCTTCGAGGTGCGGGCGTCCGACGGCTCGGTGTACACCGTGCCGGACCAACCGCTGCGGCGGGTCCGGCTGGCCGGCGGCTGGACGGTCGCCCTGGAGGACACCGACCCGCTGCGCGACTGCCACGACCACCCGGTGGCGGACCGCCTGTCCGAGGGCGAACTGCTCGACTGGACGGGCGCGTTGCGCGAGGCCTGGGAACTGCTCGGGCGGGACCTGCCCGGGTACGCGGAGGGCATCCGGGCCGGCCTGGCGACGGTCACCCCGTTGCGGCCGGGCCCGACCGGCCGGGACGTCAGCTCGGCGGCCCGACAGGCGTACGGCGCGGTCGGCATCGCCCGGCCCGCCACCGCGCCTACCCTCGCCCTGCTGCTCGCGCACGAGTTCCAGCACGTCAAGCTCGGCGCGGTGCTGGACCTGACGGACCTGTACGACCGCGCCGACACCACGCTGTACCTCGCCCCCTGGCGGCCCGACCCCCGGCCGCTCGAAGGGCTGCTCCAGGGCACGTACGCCCACCTGGCCGTCACCGAGTACTGGGGCACCCGCACCCGCGCGTACGACGGACTGCCGGGACCGGCCGCCGACCGGGCGCGGGAGCAGTTCGCGCTGTGGCGGCGGTACACCGCCGAAGCTGTGGAGCGGCTGGCGTCGTCCGGGGCCCTGACCGGGACCGGCTCGCGCTTCGCCGACGGCATGCGTGCCACCGTGGCACCCTGGCTCGCCCTGCCGCTGCCCGCCGCCGCCGAGCAGGCGGCCGACCGGGTACGGCGGGAACGGGCCGGGGTCTGACCTCCCACTCCCGCCGCCCCGGGTCCTCCCTCGCCCGGGGCCATCAACCCCGGGGAAACGCCATCCTCACCGAACCCCGCGGCGGCGTCGCCGTCGCCTCCCCCGTCCATCCCCTCGTCCGCGACCTCGCCGACCTCGGGGTCCGTCCGGGCACGGTGCTGCACGTCCAGGCGTCCCTGCGCGCCCTCGGACCGGTGCCCGGAGGGGCGGCCGGTGTGGTCGAGGCCCTGCTCGAACTCCTCGGCCCCGACGGCACCCTCGTCGCCTACACCGCCACGCCCGAGAACTCCGCCACCTCCCGCGTCCACCAGTCCGCCACCGCCGGCCTCTCCCCGGCGGAGGTGGCCGACTACCAGGCCCGGATGCCCCGCTTCGACCCGGCCACCACCCCGGCCTCGCCCTCCATGGGGGCGCTGTCGGAAGCCGTCCGCTCCTGGCCGGGCGCACTGCGCAGCCGCCACCCGCAGACCTCCTGGGCCGCCGTGGGCCGACTCGCCCACGAGGTCACCGCCCACCACCCGCTCACCTCCCACCTCGGCCCGGAGTCGCCGCTCGGACGGCTCTACGACCTGGACGCCCGGGTGCTGATGCTCGGCGTCCCGATGGACCGCTTCACCGGCTTCCACCTCGCCGACCTGCGCATGCCCGACGTGACCGTACGCGAGTACCGCTGCGTCGGCGCGGACGGCTGGACCACCTTCCGGGCCCCCGACCTGGACGACCTCCACTTCGGCCGCCTCGGCGCCGAGGTCCTGCGCACCGCCCGCGGCGTCACCACGGCCCGCATCGGCGCCGCCGACTGCCGGCTGGTGCCGCTGCGCGAGGCCGTCGACCTCGCCGAGGCCGCCCTGCGCCGCCCCCACCCCTGAAACCCGCCCCGCTTCCCCCTCACCTTCGCCCTCCCACCGTTTCCCACCCCCCGCCCCCACACCCACCCCGCCGC
>NZ_JBSHAP010000159.1:0-19151 GCF_053611565.1 Kitasatospora sp. NPDC054795 | reverse complement strand
CCCGGGGGGAGCCCGCGCCGGCTCCCCCCGGGCCGCCGGTCCCGCTACTCGCGCGCCGCCGAGGTGGAGCTCATGTCCGCGTAGCGGTTCCCCGCCACCCGGCCGGCCACCGGCTCCAGCAGCGCCAGCTCCTCGGCGGTCAGCCGCAGCGTCGCCGCCGCGGTGTTCTCGGCGAGCCGGCCGCGCCTGCGGGTGCCCGGGATCGGCACGACGGCCAGCCCGTGCACCTCGGCCTGCTGGTGCACCCAGGCCAGTGCGACCTGGGCGAGCGTCACGCCGCGGGCCGCCGCGATCTTCCGCAGCGGGTCGAGCAGTTCGCCGTTGGCGGCCGCGTTGTCGCCGGTGTAGCGCGGGTGGGAACGGCGGTAGTCGTCCGCCGAGAGCTCCTTGGCGTCCTGGAAGGCGCCGGTCAGGAAGCCCCGCCCGAGCGGCGAGTACGGCACGAAGGCGACGCCCAGCTCCGCCGCGGCCGGGACCGCCGTGCGCTCGACGTCACGGGCGAACACCGACCACTCGGACTGGAGCGCGGCGATCGGATGGATCGCGTGCGCCTCGCGCAGCTCCGCCCCGGTCACCTCGGACAGGCCGAGGTGGCGCACCTTGCCGGCCCGCACCAGCTCGGCCATGGCACCGACCGAGTCGGCCAGCGGCACGGCCGGGTCGCGGCGGTGCATGTAGTACAGGTCGATCACGTCCGTACCGAGGCGGCGCAGCGAGGCGTCCACCGCGGTCCGGATGTACGCCGGGTCGTTGCTGATGCCGCGGACCGCGCCGTCCTCCTCGGAGCGCAGGATGGAGAACTTGGTGGCGAGCACCACCTGGTCCCGGTTGGCCCGGACGAAGGGGCCGATCAGCTCCTCGTTGCGGCCGGAGCCGTACATGTCGGCGGTGTCGAAGAGGGTGACACCGGTCGCCAGCGCGGCGTCCAGGGTGGCGAGCGCCTCTCCGGTGTCGGTGGGGCCGTAGAACTCGCTCATGCCCATGCAGCCGAGGCCCTGGACGCCCACCAGCGGGCCGCCGGTGCCGAGTTCGACGGTGGGAAGGACGGTCTGAGTCATGCGCTCTGCTCTTCCTCTACAGGGATGTTCTGGCACGTGGCCGGGATTCCGGCGCCACCGGCGACCTTCCCGGCATAGAGATCGATCTTGTAGTCGAGGACGGCGAGGGTGGCCTGGAGGTCCACGATCCGCTGTCGGACCTCCTCGCGCTGGGTCTCCAGGAGCAGCCGCCGCTCCCCGTAGGTCTGCTCGCCCTGGCGGGCCATGTCCACGTACTTGAGCATGTCCGCCACCGACATGCCGGTCAGCCGCAGCCGGCCCAGGAAGGCCAGCCGGTGCAGGTCGCCGTCCGAGTAGCGGCGCTGGCCGCCCGCCGCCCGGTCGACCGGGTCCAGCAGGCCGATCCGCTCGTACCAGCGCAGAGTGTGGGTGGTCAGCCCGCTCGCCGCGGCGACCTCGCTGATGGTGTGCCTCGGCCTCGGGTCCGGATCCCCGACGGGGCGGCTGAACACCTCGGAGCAGCTGCGCAGGTCGATCTCGATGCGTGCGGGTGCGGCCATCGCTCGTTTCCCCCTGTCCTGTACGACGTGAACGACGCTACCGAGTTGGAGTGCACTCCAAGCAAGCCCGACACCCGGGTGGCTCCACCACCACCTTCTCCGCGGAATTTCCCGGCGACTACAGTCGGATCCCATGGAGAGCTTGCGGATGATCGAGAACTGGCCGGTGCCCCATGCCGCGGCGGTGGTGGTCCGGGGGGCGGACGGCGCGGTCCTGGGCGCGCACGGGCCGCAGCAGCACCTGTTCCCGCTCGCCTCGGTGACCAAGCTGCTCACCTCGTACGCGGCGCTGGTCGCCGTCGAGGAGGGCGTGTTCGAGCTGGACGAGCCGGCCGGTCCGGCCGGCTCGACCGTCCGCCACCTGCTCGCGCACACCTCCGGCCTGGGCTTCGACGAGCACCGGGTGTTCGGCGAGCCCGGCAACCGCCGGCTCTACTCCAACGCGGGCTTCGACGTGCTGGCCCGGACGCTGTCCGAGGCCGCCGGGATCGAGTTCTCCCGCTACGCCGCCGAGGCGGTGTTCGAGCCGCTGGGCATGACGGACACCCTGATCAACACCGCGCACAAGTCCCCGGCCGGCGCCGGCGGCCTGTCCACCGTCGCCGACCTCGCCCGGTTCGCCGCCGAGCTGCAGGCACCCAAGCTGCTGGACCCGTCCACGCTCCGGCAGGCCACCCGCGAGGTCGCCTTCCCCGGCACCAGCGGCGTGCTGCCCGGCTACGGCCACCAGCGCCCGAACGACTGGGGCCTCGGCTTCGAGATCCGCGACGGCAAGAGCCCGCACTGGACCGGCGCCGCCAACTCCCCCGGAACCTTCGGGCACTTCGGCCAGTCCGGCACCTTCCTGTGGGTCGACCCGCAGGCCGGCGCCGCCTGCGTCGCGCTCACCGACCGGGACTTCGGGCCGTGGGCGGTCGAGGCCTGGCCGGCCTTCTCCGACGCGGTGCTCGAAGAACTCCCGAAGCGCTGAGCCGCTAACCGTAGGAGACCGGCGAGTGCATCTCCCAGAGCAGGAGTTCGGCGCCGGTCTCCCCCGCCGCCGGGTCGGCGAAGGCCTCGCCGGTGATCCGCACGCTGTCGCCCGGAACCATCGAGCGCCCGCCGCCCTTGGGCCCGGGGACGGTCCGGTAGCCCAGCGAGCCGGCGGTCAGGTGGGCGTACCGCCAGGGCGCCTCGGGCAGTAGCGGCAGCGGCTGCCACGGCCCGGCGGTGGCCAGCCAGAGCGCGGCGTCGCCGCGGCGCAGCCGCAGGGCATCCGTCCCGGCGTCGCGCTCCAGCCCGGAGGCGAGCAGCGTCAACCCGCCGTCCGCCGGTTCCACCTTGCGCAGGCCGTAGGCGGGGGGCGCGTCGAACTCGTCCGGCTGGAGCCACATCTGGACGAAGCGGACCGGCCCGGTGGCGCCGCCGACGTTGCGCTCGGTGTGGGTGACCCCGGAACCGGCGCTGAGGTGCTGGACCATCCCGGCTCGGACCACCCCGCTGTGGCCGTGCGAGTCCCGGTGGGCGAGCGCGCCCTCCAGCACCCAGGTGAGGATCTCGGTGCCGCGGTGCTTGTGCTCCTCGAATCCGGCGCCGGGGGCGAGGAGTTCCTCGTTGCACGCGAGCAGCGCCCCGAAGTGGGTGTTCTTCGGGTCGTAGTGGCCGGAGAAGGAGAACGCGTGCCTGGTCTCGACGCCCTCGGCCGGGACGGAGCGGTAGCGCTCGGCGGTGCGGCGCAGGTCGGCACGGGGGCGGTCGGGGGCTTCGGTCACGCACCCACCGTAGTGGCTGGGCCCGCAGTGCGACTCCTGCCACCGCGCCACCGTGCCGGGGGGGGTGTGCACGAGCAGCCACTCGCGTGAGGCAGTCTTGTCCTTGTGCCAGCCGCCTCCGCGAACTCCAAGAGCGAACCCAGTCCCAGCCCCGCACCCGACCCCACCGGAAAGGGCCCGGCCGCCCGGTCGGCCCGTGACCGCCCCGGTCGTGCGGCGCCCCGCCTGACCGCCCAGGAGCGCAGAAACGCCGCCGAGCGCGCCGAGCGCCGGGCGGCGACGCTCAAACGGCTGGAGAAGTCCTCCGGCAAGCTGGCCACCGCCGCGATCTCGCGGATGGACGACCAGCTCGGCTGGTACCGGCGGATGCCGCCGGAGCACCGCTCCTGGATCGGCCTGGTCGCCCAGGCCGGCATCGCCGCCTTCACCGAGTGGTACCGCCACCCCGACACCGCCCAGGCGATCTCCACCGACGTCTTCGGCACCGCTCCGCGCGAGCTGACCAGGGCGATCACCCTGCGCCAGACCGTCGAGCTGATCCGCACCACGATCGAGGTGATGGAGGAGGCCATCGAGGAGGTGGCCGCCCCCGGCGACGAGGCGGACATGCGCGAGTCGGTGCTGGTCTACGCCCGGGAGATCGCCTTCGCGACCGCCCAGGTGTACGCCCAGGCCGCCGAGGCGCGCGGCGCCTGGGACGCCCGGCTGGAGGCGCTGGTGGTCAACTCGCTGCTGTCCGGCGACGCCGACGAGGGTGTGCTCTCCCGCGCCGCCGCACTCGGCTGGGGCCAGCCCAGCCAGGTCCGGGTGGTGATGGGCAGCGCGCCGGACGGCGACAGCGAGCTGGTGGTCGAGGCGATCCGCCGGGCCGCCCGGTACGCCAAGCTGAACGTGCTGACCGGGGTGCTGGGCAAGCGCCTGGTGGTCGTGGTCGGCGGCGAGAAGGAGCCGGTGCACGCGGCCCGGGCGCTGATCGGCCAGTTCGCGCCGGGCCCGGTGGTGGTCGGCCCGACCGTGCCCGACCTGCTCTCCGCGACCCGCTCGGCCCACGCCGCCGCGGCCGGCCTGCGGGCCTGCGCCGCCTGGCCGGACGCCCCCCGCCCGGTGCTGGCCGACGACCTGCTGCCCGAGCGGGCACTGGCCGGCGACCAGGCCGCGCGCCGTCAGCTGGTGGAGGAGATCTACACACCGCTGGACGAGGCCGGGTCCGCCCTGCTGGAGACCCTGAGCGTCTACCTGGAGCAGGCCTCCTCGCTGGAGGGCGCGGCCCGGATGCTCTTTGTCCACCCCAACACGGTGCGCTACCGGCTGCGACGTGTGACTGACGTCACGGGGTACGCCCCCTCCGACGTACGTTCGGCGTTCACCCTGCGGATCGCACTGGCCCTCGGCCGGTTGGGCGCCGTCGGGGAGCCCGGCTGAGCCGGAGTGTAGGAACCGCACAATCACGGATGGTTTTCTTCGTTACCGTCGCCTACCCGCCCCTGGGCGCCTGGCGAGAGAGGGTTGAACCGTGCTCGTAATCGTCGCCCCTGGACAGGGTGCTCAGTCCCCCGGTTTCCTCAGCCCCTGGCTGGAGCTCGACGGCGTCGCCGACCGCCTGCGCGGCTGGTCGGAGGTCGCCGGGCTTGACCTGGTGCACGCCGGTACCGAGGCGTCCGCCGAGGAGATCAAGGACACCGCCGTCGCCCAGCCGCTGCTGGTCGCGGCGGGTCTGGTGACCGCCCGGGAGCTGTTCCCGGACGAGGACGCCGCCCGCAAGCTGGTCGGCGCCGTGGCCGGTCACAGCGTCGGTGAGATCACCGCCGCCGCCGGCGCCGGGGTGCTCGGCGCCCACGACGCGCTGACCTTCGTGCGTGAGCGCGGCCGGGCCATGGCCGAGGCCGCCGCCGTCACCGAGACCGGCATGCTCGCCGTGCTCGGCGGCGACCCGGAGGAGGTCGCGGCGAAGCTGGCCGAGCACGGTCTGACCCCGGCCAACAACAACGGCGGCGGCCAGATCGTCGCCGCCGGCACGCTGGACCAGCTGGAGGCGCTGAAGGCGGACCCGCCGGCCCGCGCCAAGCTGATCGCCCTCAAGGTGGCCGGCGCCTTCCACACCGAGCACATGGCCCCGGGCGTCGAGCGGCTGGCCCAGCTGGCCCCGACGCTGACCGCGGCCGACCCGCTGGTCCGCTACGTCTCCAACAAGGACGGCGCGGTCGTGGACACCGGTGCCGAGGTGCTCGCGCGCCTGGTGTCTCAGGTCTCCAACCCCGTCCGCTGGGACCTCTGCATGGAGACCCTCGGACAGCTGGGTGCGACGGCCGTGATCGAGCTGTCCCCCGCCGGCACCCTCACCGGACTGCTCAAGCGCAACCTCAAGGGTGTGGCCACGCTCGCCCTCAAGACCCCCGCCGATCTGGACAAGGCCCGCGAGCTCGTTGCGGAGCACGGCGGTCAGGAGCAGGAGACCCAGGCATGACCAAGCCCCAGATCCGTCCGGTGAGCGGCGCGCAGTACTCGCGCATCCTCGGCGTCGGCGGCTACCGCCCGGTCCGGGTGATCCCCAACTCCGAGGTCCTGGAGTGGATCGACTCCTCGGACGAGTGGATCCGCACCCGCAGCGGGATCGCCGAGCGCCGCTGGGCCGGCCCGGAGGAGTCCGTCGCCGAGATGTCGGTCCAGGCGGCCGGCAAGGCCATCGCCCAGGCCGGGATCTCCGCCGAGCAGATCGGCGGCGTGATCGTCTCGACCGTCTCGCACCTCAAGCAGACCCCCGCGATCGCCACCGAGATCTCCGAGCGGCTCGGCTGCGGCAACGCCCCGGCCTTCGACATCTCGGCCGCCTGTGCCGGCTTCGGCTACGGCCTGGGCCTGGCCGACGGCATGATCCGCGGCGGCAACGCCGACTACGTGCTGGTCATCGGCGTCGAGCGGCTCAGCGACCTGACCGACCAGTCGGACCGCTCCACCGCCTTCATCTTCGGTGACGGCGCCGGCGCCGCGATCGTCGGCCCGTCGGACACCCCCGGCATCGGCAAGCTGATCTGGGGCTCGGACGGCTCGCAGGCCGACCTCATCACCCAGACCCAGGCCTGGGACACCGCCTTCGCCAAGTCCGACGCGATCAACGGCGCGGGCGAGGAGACCAAGTGGCCGGCCCTGAGGATGGACGGCCAGCCGGTCTTCCGCTGGGCGGTCTGGGAGATGGCCAAGGTGGCCCAGCAGGCGCTGGACGCCGCCGGGATCACCGCCGACCAGCTCGGCGCGTTCATCCCCCACCAGGCCAACATGCGGATCACGGATGCCATGATCAAGGCGCTCAAGCTGCCGGAGTCGGTACCCGTCGCCCGCGACATCGCCGAGACCGGCAATACTTCCGCGGCCTCCATCCCGCTGGCGATGGAACGCATGCTGGAGAGCGGTGAGGCCCACAGCGGGGACCTGGCCCTGATCATCGGGTTCGGGGCGGGTCTCGTGTACGCCGCAGCAGTCGTTACTCTCCCCTAGGCGCATTCGCCCAATTCACAAGCCTGTGCCCGGCCGCCGGCCGGACACGCTCAACACCGTAGAGGAGCAGCCAGTATGGCTACCCAGGAAGAGGTCCTGGAAGGTCTCGCCGAGATCGTCAACGAGATCGCCGGCATCCCGACCGAGGACGTCCAGCTCGACAAGTCCTTCACCGACGACCTGGACGTCGACTCGCTGTCCATGGTCGAGGTCGTCGTGGCCGCCGAGGAGCGCTTCGACGTCAAGATCCCGGACGACGAGGTCAAGAACCTGAAGACCGTCGGCGACGCGGTGAACTACATCCTCAACGCCTGATCGGTCGACCAGTTCGACTCGGCCAGCCCGTCCGGCGTCCCATACGCCGGCGAAGGCTGACCGGTCGGCCGGGCTCGTCGAGCCTGGCCGACCCCGCCGGCCGGGACGCCCCCACTCGGGGCGCCCGGCCGGGCCCTTCCTCGGCACGCCGCCGACCCCCCGCACACGTGAGAGAAGAAGAAACCAGTGACCGCTGAAAACCGCACCGTGGTCGTCACGGGTATCGGCGCCTTCACGCCGCTGGGCGCCGACGCCGCCAGCACCTGGGAGAACCTGGTCGCCGGTAGGTCCGGCGTGGCGGCCCTGACCGAGGAGTGGGCCGAGGACCTGCCGGTGAAGATCGCGGCGAGGACCGCCGTCGAGCCGGGCGAGATCCTGCCCCGCCCGCTGGCCCGCAAGCTGGACCGCTCGGCCCAGTTCGCGCTGATCGCCGCCCGCGAGGCCTGGGCCGACGCCGGCTACGAGACCCCCGCCACCGACGAGTCCTCCAAGCTCGCCCCCGAGCGCCTGGGCGCCGTGATCGCCTCCGGCATCGGCGGCGTGACCACGCTCCTCGACCAGTACGACGTGCTGAAGGAGAAGGGCGCCCGCAAGGTCTCCCCGCACACCGTCCCGATGCTGATGCCCAACTCCCCGGCGGCCAACGTCGGTCTGGAGGTCGGCGCCCGCGCGGGCGTGCACACCCCCGTCTCCGCCTGTGCCTCCGGCGCCGAGGCGATCGGCTACGCGATCGAGATGATCCGTACCGGCCGCGCCGACGTCGTGGTGGCCGGCGGCACCGAGGCGGCGATCCACCCGCTGCCGATCGCCGCGTTCGCCAACATGATGGCGATGTCCAAGAAGAACGACGACCCGCAGCGCGCGTCCCGCCCCTACGACAAGGCCCGCGACGGCTTCGTCCTGGGCGAGGGTGCCGGCGTGGTCGTGCTGGAGTCGGTCGAGCACGCCGAGGCGCGCGGCGCCCGGATCTACTGCGAGGCCGTGGGCCAGGGCCTGTCCTCGGACGCCCACCACATCGCCCAGCCCGAGCCGACCGGCGCCGGCGTGGCCCGCGCGCTGGCCGACCTGTTCGAGCGCAACGAGCTGGACAAGGCCGAGATCGTGCACGTCAACGCGCACGCCACCTCGACCCCCCAGGGCGACACCGCCGAGCTGAAGGCGCTGCGCAAGGAGCTGGGCGACGACCTCGACCACATCGCGGTCTCGGCCACCAAGTCGATGACCGGCCACCTGCTGGGCGGCGCCGGCGGCATCGAGACCGTCGCCACCGTGCTGGCGCTGTACCACCGGATCGCCCCGCCGACCATCAACGTGGACGAGCTGGACGACGACGTGGACGCCGACATCGTCCGCGACGAGGCCCGCAAGCTGCCCGAGGGCCGGATCGCCGCGCTGAACAACTCGTTCGGCTTCGGCGGCCACAACGTGGTGCTGGCCTTCCGCACCCGCTGACGCCCGTGACGAAGGGGCCGGCGCTCTTCTTGAGCGCCGGCCCCTTCGTCGTGCCCGTCCGGTCCCTGCGGGGCTCCGGGCCCTGCGGGGCTCCGGTCCGTGCGGGGCGGCCTCAGACCACCTGGTGCAGCCAGCGCACCGGCGCGCCCTCGCCCGCGTACCGGAACGGCTCCAGCTCGTCGTCCCAGGGCTTGCCGAGCAGCCGGGCGATCTCGGCCTCCAGGTCGGCCCCCTCGCTGCGGGCGCGCAGGAGGACGGCGCGCAACCGGTCCTCGGGGATCAGGATGTCGCCGTGGATGCCCGTGACGGCGTGGAAGATGCCGAGCGAGGGCGTGCTGCTGTACCGCTCCCCCTCCGCCGTGGCGCAGGGCTCGCTGGTCACCTCGTACCGCATCAGCTGCCAGCCGCGCAGCGCGGAGGCGAGCTTCGAAGCCGTACCGGGCTCCCCCTGCCAGGAGAGCTCGGCACGCCAGTGCCCGGGTGCGGCCGGCTGGCGGATCCAGTCCAGGCTCACCCGCACACCGAGCACCCCCGCGACGGCCCACTCGACGTGCGGGCACAGCGCGCGGGGCGCGGTGTGGATGTACAGAACTCCACGTGTCGTCACCGGGACCTCCAGGCTGTGGACGAGGGTCGCCTTCCCCAGCTGCCTCGTGCCTGCAGTTGATCCGCAGTTACTCACGTTAGCCGACATTAAGCTACTAAATTGAGCAAAACGGACAGGCTTTCGCTCAATGCTAGTCGAATCCTCAACGAGGTCTACCCCTCGGCCGGATCTCTCCCCCGAACGGCCCCATCGCCGGCGGGACCACCGTACCGCGCGGCGCCACAGGATGGATGACGCACTTTCGGATCCGGCCGGAATGCGGTAGTGCGGCCGCGACGCCCGCGCCCGAGTGCGCACCGCCGGTGCCCGACCGCCCCGCCGCCCGGTGGGGGCGGCGGGGCGGTCGGTGACCTGACGGAACGTCAGCCGTCCAGGCGGACGACCATCTTGCCGGTGTTGACGCCGCGCAGCAGATCGAGGAAGGCCTCGGCCGCGTTCTCGAAACCGTCCACCACGGTCTCCTCGGTGCGCAGTTCACCGGACTTCAGCCAGCCGGCCACCTCCGCGACGAACTGCGGCTGGAGCCCGGCGTGGTCGCCCACCAGCATGCCCTCCAGGCGCAGCCGCTTGCCGATGGCGAGCGCGAGGTTGCGCGGGGCGGCGGGTGCGGCGGTGTCGTTGTACTGGGCGATGGCACCGCAGAGCACCGCGCGGCCGTGCACGTTCAGCGCGCCGATCGCGGCCTCCAGGTGGTCGCCGCCGACGTTGTCGAAGTAGAGGTCGATGCCGTCCGGGGCGGCCTCGGCGAGTTGCTCGGCGACCGGGGCGTCCTTGTAGTTGAAGGCCGCGTCGAAGCCGTACTCGTCCACCAGCCTGGCCACCTTCTGCGCCGAGCCGGCCGAACCGACCACCAGCGAGGCACCCTTGAGCCTGGCGATCTGGCCGACCAGCGAGCCGACCGCGCCGGCCGCGCCGGAGACGAAGACCTTGTCGCCCTCCTTCAGGGCGCCGACGGCGAGCAGGCCGGCGTAGGCGGTCAGGCCGGGCATGCCGAGCACGCCGAGGTAGGCGGAGAGCGGGGCGGCGGCCGGGTCGACCTTGACCGCGCGCCCGGCGTCCAGGGTCGCGTACTCGCGCCAGCCGAGCCCGTGCAGCACCGCGTCGCCCGGGGCGAAGCCCTCGGCGGCGGAGGCGACGACGTAGCCGACCGCACCGCCGTCCATGGCCCGGCCCAGCTGGAACGGCGGGACGTACGACTTCACGTCGTTCATCCGGCCCCTCATGTACGGGTCCACCGAGAGGTAGGCGTTGCGGACCAGGATCTCGCCCGGGCCGGGGGCCCGGACCGGGGCCTCGACCAGGGCGAAGTCGGTCGGCACCGGCCAGCCCTGCGGGCGGGCGGCGAGGTGCCATTCACGGGCGGTCGCGGGGGCGGGGGCCTGCTCTGCCATCGGGGGCGCTCCTTGCGGTTCGACTGCGGGTTCAGGTGTGGTTCAGGTGCGGTTTCGGCACCTGAAAGGTTGAGCAACTGAAGTAACGATGGGCATGAAAGGTTCACGTTGTCAACTTTTCAGGTAGACTGTCGACCATGGACACCCAGTCGATCCAGGACGCCGCGCCGCAGCCCGACGAGATCACCCGCGAGGTCGTCGACCTGATGGCCAACCTGGTCGCACTGTTCCACCGCGAGTACGAGGAGGCCGCCGCCGCCCGCTCGCTCACCGGCGCCCAGGCCAAGGTGCTCGCGCTGCTGCGGCGCGGCCCGATGCCGATGCGCCAGATCGCCCAGACGCTCAGCTGCGAGCCCTCCAACATCACCGGCATCGTCGACCGGCTCGAATCCCGCGGCTTCGTGACCCGCGAGGCCGACCGGCACGACCGCCGGGTCAAGCTGGTCGCCGCCACCGGCACCGGCTCGGCCGCCTCCGAGGAACTGCGCGAGTCGCTGAACTTCGCCCGCGAGCCACTGGCCGCGCTCGGCCCGGACGAGCGGACGGCGCTGCGCGACCTGCTCCGGCGGATGCTCGCGGGCGCCTCCGGCCCCGGCGCGTGACCAGCATCACAGGACCCGGGGGCCTTCCGCTGGCCCCAGGGGGGTAACCGAACAGCCTCCCGGAACGTCTAACGTTCGAACATCGAACGCGAGAGACCTGAAGACGGGGGGCACGGAGGATGAGCAGCAGTACGCGTCGGCGCCGCTACCTGCGGACCGCCATCGGCCTGGCCGCCGTACTGGTGCTGTCGGTCGTGGGCGCCGGAGCCTGGTTCTACCACCGGCTGGACAACAACATCACCACCTTCGACTCCGGCGGCGTCGCCACCGAGCGCCCGCCGGCACCCGTCCCGGCCAGCCCGGGCGCCTCCGTCCCGGTCAACGTGCTGCTGCTCGGCTCGGACACCCGCGACGAGGGCAATGACTCGCTGGGCGGCGGCGACGAGGGCGTCGGCCACTCGGACACCGCGATCCTGGTGCACGTCTACGCCGACCACAAGCACGCCGTCGGCGTCTCGATCCCCCGCGACACCCTGGTCACCATCCCGTCCTGCAAGCTGCCGAACGGTACCTGGACGACGCCGAAGACCGACCAGATGTTCAACTCCGCCTTCACCGTGGGCCTCGCCGAGAAGGGCAACCCGGCCTGCACCCAGAACACCGTGGAGAAGCTCACCGGGCTGCGGATCGACCACACCGTCGTGGTCGACTTCAAGGGCGCGGCCGCGATGTCCGACGCCGTGGGCGGCGTGGAGGCCTGCGTGCCCAACGACGTCAACCAGTACGGCATACACCTCAAGAAGGGCCTCCAGAAGCTCTCCGGACAGTCCGCGGTGGACTACCTGCGGACGCGCCACGGGATCGGTGACAACTCCGACATCGGCCGGATGAAGCGCCAGCAGGCCTTCCTCTCCTCGATGATCAAGAAGGTCCAGGGCCAGGGCTTCTCACTGCCCACCCTGCTGCCGCTGGCCGACGCGGCCACCAAGTCGCTCACCGTGGACGAGGGGCTGGGCACCGCGATGAAGCTGGTGGACTTCGCCCGTTCGATCCAGGACATCAAGCTCTCCGACGTCTCCTTCGTCACCGCGCCCTGGCGCTTCGCCGGCGACCGAATACGGCTGGTTCAGCCGGACGCCGACGCCCTCTGGAAGCTGCTGCGCGAGGACCGCACCCTGGACGGGCAGAGCACCTCCGGGACGGGCCAGGTGACCTCCTCCCCCGGTGCCGACCCGGGCACCGCCCCCGGCACCCCGCTCACCCCGCTCACCCCGGAGCAGAGCGCGGCGCCGATCACCGTGGTCAACGGGGTCGGCACGCCCGGCCTGGCCGGCTCCGGCGCCGAGACGCTCAAGGCACGCGGCTTCCGCAACGTCGCGCTCGGCCAGAACACCCCCGGTCACCAGGCCACCCAGGTCTCCTACGACCCCGCACTGAAGGCCACCGCCGACCAGGTCGTGGCGCTCTTCCCCGGCGCCAGGGCGGTCGAGGAGCCCGGCTCGGAGGCGATCACCGTCACCCTCGGCGCCGACTTCCGCGCGGCCGGCACCCGGATCGACACGGTGGCCGCCCCGAGCCCGGAGCCCGGTGCCCCGGCCGGTGCCGCGGCGGGAGCCACCCCGGGCACCACCCCGGGCGGTGTCCCGAGCGGTGTGCCGGGCGGCGTCCCCACCGGCATAGCGGAGAACACCCGCAACGCCGACACCGACCCGTGCGCCAACCTGACCTTCGGCTGACCGGCCGACCGGCGGGCTGCCGACCGTGGGCCGCGAGCCGACCGGTCGCTACTGCGGGTCCGGCAGCCCGGTGACGACGGCGGTGAGGCGGGTGCCGCGGGGGAAGGCGCCCGCCCCCGCCAGGTCCGCCAGCGCGGCGAGCAGCTTGGCGACGTAACGGCGCTCCAGCGCGATCCCGTGGCGGCGCTCGAACCGCTCGGCGAAGTCGGCCAGCTCGGCCGGGACCCTGCCGTAGCCGCCGCCGTGGTGCCCGTGGTCGATCCGCCAGTTGTCGAACCCGCGCCCGTAGGCGGCCCGGTGCAGCCGGGCGACCTCCGCCTCCAGGTAGCCCTCGCCGCCGCGCAGCACGGCCACCCCGAGCGCCCGCGCGCCCGCCGGCAGACCGGCCGCGATACCGGCCAGGGTGCCGCCGGTGCCGACCGGGCAGCAGACCACGTCCCGCTCGCCGAGACCGGGCAGTTCGGCCGGGATCGCGGCCGCGCCGACGGCGGCCAGGGCGTTGGAGCCGCCCTCCGGGAGCACCAGGCAGCGGCCCCAGCGACGGAGCGGCGCGTCCGTGCCGTGCTCCCCCTCGGCCCGGCCGGTGGCCTCCCGGTACTCGGCCCGGGTCAGGAACTCCAGCCGCATCCCGTCCGCCTCGGCGGCCCGCAGGGACCAGTTGCGCGGCCGGTCGGCCAGTTCCTCGCCGCGCACCAGCCCGACGCTCTCCAGCCCGAGCGCCCCGGCGGCGGCCGCGACGGCCCGCAGGTGGGTCGAGTAGGCGCCGCCGAAGGTCAGCAGCCGGGTGTGGCCCTGCTCCACGGCGGCCGCCAGGTTGGGCGCCAGCTTGCGCCACTTGTTGCCGGGGACGGTCGGGTGCAGCAGGTCGTCCCGCTTCAGCCGCAGCTCCACCCCGGCCCGGGCGAAGGCCTCGTCGGCGCAGTCCACCAGCGGGGTCGGCAGCAGGGCGGGTTCGAGCATCCGGCCAGCTTACGGGCCCGGACGGCCGGGAGCCCGGCCGCCGGACGGGCGACCGGGCTCCGTGGCCCCGCGGACGGACCGTCACCCCCGCGGACGGTCCGTCAGCCCAGGGCCGCGCTCTCCGCGGCGTGGCCCGCCGTCCGCCAGGCCAGGGCGGTGCCGAGCGCGCGCGGGACCGGGCCGGCCGCCGGGGCCAGCTTCGCGATCCGGCCGCGGTGCTCCCGGCGCTCCCTGGAGCCGAGCACCGTACGGAGCTTCCCCGCCGCCACCAGGGCGGTCAGCGCCGCGTCGGCCGGGTCGACCCGGCTGAACGGGCCCGTCAGCGCCCCGGCGACGCGGGCCTCCAGCGCCTTGCGGACCCCGGGGTCGTGCACGGTGACCAGGGTCACCGGGAACAGGCCGGCCACCCGGTGCGGCCGGAGGGTGATCCGGCCGGATTCCGCCAGGCCGTCCCGGACCCGGCGGATCGGCTGGTCGCGCCCGGTGCTCCTGGCGCGGCCGACCCACGAGCTCCAGCTGTGCGGCCGGGTGGCCCTGATCCGGCCCAACAGGTCGGCACTGTACGGGTCGAGGCCGTCCTCGGCGGCGCCGCCGCGGACCCGGGCGACGGCCTTGCGGCCCTCCTCGTACAGCAGGCCCCGGCGCAACAGCTCGGTCAGCGCCGCCGCCTGCAGCAGCAGGTTGAGCGAGGAGTGCTGGGTGGTCCGCCCGCGCCGCGGGTCGTGGGCGAGCAGGTACAGCTTCTCGGGCAGGTTGGCAGGCAGGTCCATCTCGTTCTCCCAGGATCTGGAGGATCTGTGGGTGGCCCGGGCCGCCGCGGTCAGTCCCCGCCGGGACCGCCGCTCTCCGGGTCCTCCTTGGGCGGGCGTCCGCGCCGGGGAAGCCGGGCCGCGCCGCCGGGCATCCGCCCCGCGTCGGTGAGGGCGCGGCGGAGCAGGAACTCGATCTGCGCGTTGGTGCTGCGCAGGTCGTCCGCGGCCCATCGGGCGAGCGCGTCGTGAACTGAAGGGTCCAGTCGCAACAGGAGCTTCTTCCGTTCCGTCGCCAAGGCCTCGCCTTACTGGTAGAGGGAGCCCGTGTTCACGACGGGCTGGGTGCCGCGGTCGCCGCAGAGCACCACCAGGAGGTTGCTCACCATGGCGGCCTTGCGCTCCTCGTCCAGCTCCACGACATCGCGTTCGGCGAGCCGTTCCAGCGCCTCCTCGACCATACCGACGGCGCCCTCGACGATCAGCCTGCGCGCCGCCACCACGGCCCCGGCCTGCTGACGCTGGAGCATCACCTGGGCGACCTCCGGAGCGTACGCGAGCCTGGTGATCCGGGACTCGACGACCCGCACCCCGGCCGCGGCGACCCGGGCGGAGATCTCGGCGGAGAGCTTGCGGGCGATCTCGTCCGCACCGTCGCGCAGCGACAACTGGCCCTCGTGGTGGGCGTCGTACGGGTAGCTGGTGGCGATGTGCCGCACGGCCGTCTCGGTCTGGATGGCGACGAAGTCGGCGTAGTCGTCCACCTCGAAGAGCGCCATCGCGGTGTCCTCGACCTGCCAGACCACCACGGCGGCGATCTCGATCGGGTTGCCGTCCGCGTCGTTGACCTTGGTGGTCTCGGTCTCGTGGTTGCGGATCCGCAGCGATATGTGCCGGCGGTTGGTGAACGGGTTCAGCCAGGTCAGGCCCTCGGCGCGGATAGTGCCCCGGTAGCGCCCGAGCAGCTGGACCACCCGGGCCTGACCGGGCGAGACCACCGTCAGCCCGAACGTCGTCAGCAGTGATCCGAGCAGCAGCAGCGGCCCGGCGATCACCAGGGCGATGCCCAACCCGCTGGCCCTGGAGGACAGTTGGGCCGCGCCGGCGATGACCGAGCCGACCCCGGCGAGCAGGCCGAACAGTGCGCCGCCGAGCACCGGCAGGCCGGCCGCCCCGGTGATGACCCGTTCGGTGATCCTGGGGACCGGGAGGTCCAGCTCGGGGCCGTCCTCGACGGCGAAAGGCGGTGTGGTCATGGGAGCGACTCCTTCTGCGAGCATCCGCATCCGATGGCAAAGTGATATCACTTTTTTGCCGCACCGCGCCAGGGACCGACGACGGGAACAGGGGAACGGACGGCCGCCCAGCGGCGACGGGAACGGGGAAGGAACGGCCGCCGAGCGGCGGCGCACGACCGTCGGGGACGGCCCGGGCCGATGCCCACGGGCGGGTGAATTCCGGCGCGCCACACGGGGAAGGGGGTGGCCGCGGCCTAGACTCTGCGACGTCGCAGGCGGTGGGAAGGCGGCGGGCGCCGGCTCGGCGGCCCGCCCGCGAAGGGTCGTACGACACTCGTCGCACATCGAGAAGGTGGGGCGGGTGGGACTCGAACCCACGACCAAGGGATTATGAGTCCCCTGCTCTAACCGGCTGAGCTACCGCCCCGGTTCGCCGCACGCGCCGGTCGTCGGCACGGCAGCAGCAGACGGCCCCAGCGAGGCCGTCCCGGGCAGCATAGCCGGTCGATCACCCGTGGTGCGCGCCGGGGGCGCAGCTGGGTGCGCGACGGTACGCGCCTCCCGGGCGGCGCAGCCCGGGTGGCGACGGGGCACCCGTTCGGGGCAGCCTGGGCGGATGACGATTCGTGGGACGGGGGCGGCGGCCGCGACGCTCGCACTGGTGCTGGCCGCGGCCGGCTGCACCACCGCGGCGGGCCCGGGCGGGGGCACCCCCACCGTCACCTCGGCGCCTCCCACCGCCTCCTCCACCTCCGCCTCCGTCGACAGCCACGGCTGGAACCGGCAGCGGCTCAGGGGGGCGGCCGGCCGGCGCACCGGGGTCACCCGCACCGCCAGGCCCACCGTGCTCAACGGCCTGGTCGGCGCGGTGTTCACCCGCAACGCCGACGGCGACCACTTCTGCACCGCCAGTGTGGTCGACAGTGCCGGGCTCAACCTCGTCGTCACCGCCGCCCACTGCGTCTGGGACCCGCGGCTCGGGCAGCGCAGCGATCTGGTCTTCGTCCCCGGCTACCGCGACGGCGACACCCCCAGCGGCGTCTGGCCGCTGCTGGCCGTCACCGTGGACGACGACTGGAACGACCACGCCGACCCGGACATGGACGTCGCCTTCGCGGTCGTCCAGGCCCAGGACGGCCGCCAGGTCCAGCAGGTGCTCGGCGCCAACCGACTGGGCGTCAACCGCGGCTACCGGCTCCCGGTGAAGATCACCGGCTACCCGAGCAGCAGCGGCGTCCCGATCACCTGCTCCAACACCACCGACCGGCAGAGCCCCACCCAGCTGCGGATCGACTGCCCCGACTACACCGGCGGCACCAGCGGCAGCCCATGGGTCACCGACTTCGACCCGGCCACCAGGACCGGCACCGTGGTCGGCGTGATCGGCGGCTACCAGGAGGGCGGCAGCAGCCCGGACACCTCGTACAGCAGTTACTTCGGCGACCGCGTCCAGGCCCTGTACGACCGCGCCACCGGCTGATCCGCGGCGGACCCGACACGCGGCGCTGGCGCCGCCGGGCACGGCCTGGTAGATCTTCGTCACGAACGGCGGAACGCACGGCCCCGGTGCCCGCCCCGAGGAACGAGACGGAGCCCCGATGGCCTCCCGCCCGCCGCGGCCCCCGCGCACGGCACGAACGGCCGCGCTGGCCGCCCTGCTGCTGGCCGCCGGCACCGCGTGCGGCGGGCAGGACGGGGCGCCGACCGCCGAGGTCGCGCAGCAGAGCCCCGCCCGGGACCGGATCGGCACCCTCTCCATCCGCACCGCCCAGGGGCCGCGCGCCTGCACCGCGAGCGTGGTGCACAGCCCCCGGCGCAATCTGCTGGTCACCGCGGCGCACTGCGTGCAGAACCGCCGGATCGGCCTGCTGGATGGTCTGGTGTTCACCCCCGGCTACCGCAACGGGTCCACACCGTACGGGACTTGGCCGGTGCAGGCGATCACCGTCGACCCGCGCTGGGCGGCCGGCGACGACCCCGAGTACGACGTGGCCTTCGTCACGGTGGGCACGGTCGACGGCCGGCAGGTCGAGGACGCGGTCGGCGGCAATCCGATCGGCACCGGCCAGGGCTTCGGCCTGTCCGTCGCCGTCACCGGCTACCCGAACGAGAGAGACGAGCCGATCACCTGCGCCGCCCGGACCAGCTCGCAGAGCGCCACCCAGGAGCGCTTCGACTGCGGCGGCTACACCGACGGCACCAGCGGCAGCCCGTGGGTCGCCGCGAACGGCACGGTGATCGGCGTGATCGGCGGCTACCAGGAGGGCGGGGAAACCCCCGGCACCTCGTACAGCGTCACCTTCGACCAGCGGGTCGCCGACCTCTACCGGAAGGCGACCGCCTGACCCCGGAGCCGGCCGCGGGACCGGAACCGGCCGCACGGGCGGATCCGGTCGGATCCGGGGGAAGCCGGGCGGTGTCGCGTACGTCACGCCGCGGGACCGGACGACGACAACACGAAGGCCCCCCGGTCGACCGAGGGGCCTTCGCTCTGAGCAGTCACCGGGCGGACCCGGTGCAGCTCCCGCAATTGGACTCGAACCAATAACCTGCCGATTAACAGTCGGCTGCTCTGCCAATTGAGCTATGCGGGATCGCGGTACTCGACTTCCGTACCACGGACGGGAAGCAGGACCCCGAAGGACCTTCTCCCGAGCTCCCCCAATTGGACTCGAACCAATAACCTGCCGATTAACAGTCGGCTGCTCTGCCAATTGAGCTATGGGGGATCGGCTCCCGCCTCGGCCCCCGGTCTCCCGGGCTCCTCGGCGCTCGCTGCGGGACATACATTAGCGCACTCGGGGGGGTGGTCCGCCAATCGCTTTCCCGGCTTGCCCCCGGGTTGCCGCCCGGCGTGCTCCGCGCGCGCCCGGCGGCGGGGCCGGGGATGCTGGGGCGCGGACGGTTCGCCGTCCCGACGGACGGGTAGGGCAATGCGGCAGAAGCCGCCAGGAGAGGGTGGATCCGACCATGTGGAAGCTGTCGTTGGCCGCGGGTTTCGCGGCCGGCTACGTCCTCGGCTCGCGAGCCGGGCGCCGGCGCTACGAACAGATCGCCAGGATCACCCGGCAGGTCGCCCGGAACCCCACGGTCCAGGGCGCGACCGACCGGGCCCGGCAGCAGGCCGGGGCGGTGGCCGGGAGGGCGGCCGGCGCGGTCGCGGACCGGGTCGGCGACCGGCTGCCGAACGCCGTCACCGACCGGGTGCCGTACTTCAACCGCTCCCGGGCGGAGGACGACGGCTGGGGCACCTTCCGCCCGTGACGGGCGGCGGCCGGCCCGCCGGTGGCCCCCGTGCGCCACTGGCCCGGGCCGTGTGTCGCGCGACACACGGCCCGGCGGCTACCCCCCCGCGGTGAC
>NZ_JBSHAP010000158.1:0-19371 GCF_053611565.1 Kitasatospora sp. NPDC054795 | reverse complement strand
ACCCCCGCCCCCGGCGCGTCCCCCGCCCCGGGGCCCGGGCCGCCACCGGGGGGGCGCCCACCCCCGGTGGGCTGTGCCCTCGCCCCGGTCGCCCGCGCCGTGGTCACCGCCCCTCGGCGATGACCTCCAGGGCCGGGCGGGGCTCTCGGCCGAGCAGGGCCGCGAGATCGCCCGGCCCGCCCGGGCCCGCGAGGAAGCCGTGGGCGATCGCCGAGTAGGTGCCGACCACCATCGGCACCTGGAAGTCCCGCGTGTCCGAGGCCGCCACCGCAGCCCGGGCCTCGGTCAGCCGTCCCGGGCGGTACTCGGCGCCGAGCGCCTCGGCCACCTCCGCGCCGCCCACCGCCCGCTCCCCCACCAGCTCGTAGGTGCGGCCCGCGTGCCCGGCCGGCGCCAGGGCGACGTTCACCGCCACCTCCGCGAGGTCCGCCCGGGCCACCGCCGCGAGCTTCCCGTCCCCGAGCGGAGCGCCGATCACCCCGTCCGGGCCGGGCGCGGTGATCGCCCCCAGCAACTCGGCGTACAGGCCGTTGCGCAGCACCGTCCAGCGCAGCGTGGCGGACGCGCGCAGCCGCCGCTCCGTCCAGCGGTGGGCGAGGGCGTAGGGCAGGTGGTCGCCGTCGCCGGACAGGCTGGTGTAGACGAGGTGCTCGACACCCGCCCGCTCCGCCGCCTCGATCGCGGCGCCGTGCCGGGCGGTCACCACGTCGTCCTCGGCGGCGCCGGCCGAGATCAGCAGCAGGGTCCGCACCCCGGCGAAGGCCTCCGCCAGGGTGTCCGGCCGGTCGAAGTCCACCAGCCGGGCCGGGACGCCGTGCGGCACCTCCCCGGGCGTGCGCGAGCCGGCGACGACGCCCTCCCGGCCGGCGAGCCGCGCCAGGACGAGCGCGCCCAGGCCTCCGTTGACTCCGGTGACGAGCAGCATGGGGTTCCTCCAGGGGTGATCGGTCGTCGGCTGCACGACCATCCTCGATAGCCTGAGCGTCCGGCGTAAGGAGGCACATTCATGTCAGCAGGGCACACCGCGGTAACCACGTCCCGCCCGGTGGTCTGGTGCGAGGACGGCGTGGACTGCGGGATCCGCGACCTGCTGGACCGTCTGGGCGACAAGTGGTCGGTCCTCACCGTCGTCGAACTCGCCCAGGGCGTACGGCGGTTCCGCGAACTGCAGCGCGCCCTGCCGGGCATCTCGCAGCGGATGCTCACCCTGACCGTGCGCCGCCTGGAACGCGACGGCCTGGTCTCGCGGACCGTCCACCCGACCGTCCCGCCGCAGGTGGAGTACGAGCTGACGCGGCTCGGGCACAGCCTGACCCACCTGGTGCGGGCGATGGCGGACTGGTCGTACGGCCACCACGACGCGATCGTCGACTCCCGGCGGCAGTGGGACGAGGCCAACCCCGGCTCGGAGATCCGTTAGGGCCTGATCTCACCCGGTGACCTCGACAGTGACTTCGTAGCCGCGCTGCTCGGGCGGGCAGTTGAGGGCCTCGCCGCAGCTGCTGCGGGTCGCGGTGAGGCGGGCGGTGCCGGGGGCGCGGGCGGTGAAGGAGGCGGTGACGGTGCCGCAGCCGCCGCCGGGGCGGCAGGACGGGGACGGGGCGGTGGTCGGGGAGCCCGCCGGGGCGAGGACCTCGGGGGCGGAACTGGTCGCGGCGGACCAGTAGGTGCTGTGGAGGGCGAGCGTGACGGTCGTGCCGACAGCGGCCTTCAGGGTGGTGCGGTCGGCGTGCTCGTCCACCGTGACCGTCGCCGGGCTCGGCACGGTCGACGCGGTCGATGCGGTCGACGCGGTCGACGCGGTCGACGCGGCGGCGGTCGTCGACGGGCCCGTTCCGGTGGAGGCGCAGCCGGCCAGGGCGAGCAGGGCGGCGGCGAGTACCGGGGCGGCGGATCTTCTCGGGTTCACGGTGGTTCCTCCTGCTGTTGTTCCGGGGGTTCCGGTTCGACGCCCCGGCGGCCGGTTCGGATCCCGCCGGACGACAGTCGGACCGGAAACGGCACCGGGGCGGGCGCTGGGCCCACCCCGGTGCGTTCGGCGCGGCGGTCGTCAGGAGACGGTCACGTCGTCGTAGTAGGTGTAGGTCGGGTCACCCGGGTAGTTGTCGTCGTGGTTGCTCAGGGTGAGGGTGTAGGAGTGGCCCGGGGTGACGGTCGCCGTCTTGTTGGTCCAGGTACCGGTGGTGGTGCAGGTCTTGGCCAGGACCGTGGTCGTCGTGCCGGTGGTGTTGTCCTTCAGGGTGGCGGTGGCCCAGTCGTAGGTGACGGTGTCGTCACAGGTGTTGCTGTACCAGAAGGACAGCTTGCTGGTGCCGGTCGGCGCGGTGAAGGTCTGGGCGATCGAGGAGTCCCCGGTCGGGCCGGTGGAGCCGACCATGGCGCCGTAGCCGCCGCTGTGGGCGGCGGGGGCGGTGGCGGAGGTGCTGCCGGCGGTGGTCCAGCCGGTCAGGCTGCCGGTCTCCAGTCCGCCGTTGGTGACGGCGTTGCCGCCGCCCCCGCCGGTGGACTCGGTCCAGGTGAAGGTGGTGCTGCCGGCGGCGCCGGTGGTGTCGGTGGCGGTGACCGTGACGCTGGAGGTGCCGGCGGCGGTCGGGGTGCCGGAGATCAGGCCGGTCGAGGCGTTGATCGACAGGCCGGCCGGCAGGCCGGTGGCCGAGTAGCCCAGCGTCTGGCCGGTGGCCGAGTCGGTGGCGTTGATCTGCAGGCTGACCGCGGTGCCGACGGTGCCGCTCTGGTTGCCCGGGTTGGTGACGGTGACCGCGTTGCCGTGGGTCAGGATGGCGTGCGAGATCGCGCAGGAGTTGGTGTCGTTGGACCAGCTGGCCTGCTCGGCGTAGCTGCCGAATGCCCCGAAGGAGATGTTGGCGGCGCCGCCGGTGCTGCCGGGCTGGATCCAGGCGCACTCGTCGGAGTTCTCCTGGCCGTTGTAGCTGCTGCCGGAGACGTGGTTGGTCCAGCCTCCGGCCGGGTTCTGGTCGGACATCATCTCGTGCCACTCGTGGCCGAGGGTCATCGTCCAGCCGTCCAGCGTGCCGGGCGAGTTGACGAAGCCGACGCCGCAGTTGGAGCCCGCGTCGATGTTGTACGGCTGGTTGGAGAAGGCGATGTCGCCGTAGGGCGAGCTCGCCGCACCGCCGGTGAGGGTGGTGTCACCGTTCCAGTCGTGCCAGGCGCAGTACCCGGTGGTCGGGTTCTGGTAGTCGTCCGGGTTGGTGCCGTGCGGCGACAGGACGATGTAGTACGCGTCCCGGTTGGCGGCGGCGGTGGTGTTGCCGAAGTGTCCGGCGGCCTTGACGGCCTCCTGGGCGAGCTGGTTGCCGCTGGCCTGGCTCGGCGAGGCGGCCGCGTTGTCGTACCAGACGCCGGACAGGACGCCGCCGCTCTGGTACGGGATGAAGTCGGCGTTCGACGGGCAGCTCACGGCACCGGTGGCGACGTTGGGGCCGTCGCACCACTGGGTGAGGTCGGCCGACCAGGTCTCGCCGTTGGTGCCGATGCCCTTGAACATCTGCTGGGTGGCACCGGCGGCACCGGCCGAGTCGTTGGAGAACTTCGCGTTGCCGCCGGCGTCGGTGGTCTGGGTGCCCCACTGGTTGCCGTAGAAGACCAGGTAGACCTTGGAGTGCCCGCTCTGCACGCCGATCCCGTCGACGCCGCCGCCGTACGACAGCGTCTGCTGACCGGTCGCCGCGGCCTGGTTGTGGGCGGCGAGCCACTTCTTGTAGTTCTCGTGCTGGGACATGCCGGGGACCGCGCCGTGCCGGTAGGGGTGGCCGTTCTGCGGGCTCCAGGGGTTGAACTCGTTGGTGGTGCTGCCCTGCGAGCCGGAGATGTCCTGCGCGGAGGCCGGACCGGCCGCGCCGGCCAAGCCGGCGAAGGCGAGCGCGAGCGACGCTATTCCGGTGAGCGCCGCGTACCTCGCGCGTCCGGTCCTGGGGGAGTGACCCATGGGTGAGGGTGCCTCTCTTCTGCCGATCGTCCGCGGCCTCGGGGGCCGGGAACGATCCCTTTGTGGGGGAAGAGCCGGCGGCGGATTCCGTCGGGTCGGGTTCCGGTCGAATTCATTCGCACACCCGGAATTGACTGTCCGTCGGCTTTTGCCGCCTGCGTGGCAAGAAGGAAAGCAGAGCTGATGAACACCGGTCAACGGCATTGGGTAAGGAACGATTAAGAAGCGAGTCCAAGCAGGTCAAGCAACGTTGATGAAAGAGGATCAACGCGCGTAGTCATTCACTGAATACGACTGGAAATGCCGCTTCGAAATCCGCGAGCGGCCGTGCGGCGCGGCCCCCTGACGGCAATTCGGCGCCGCGTGGGGGACCTTTCCCCTCGGCCCGTCCGGAAGGGGGCGGCACGGGGACTCCGCCCGCTCCCCCGGCCCGCTACCGCTCGTACGCCACCTCGGGGAAGCGGGCCGAGGGCCCGTCCAGCAGGTGGTCGTCCTGGCCGCGCAGCCAGCGGTCGAAGAAGGACGCCACGTAGGAGCGGGTGGCGAGTTCGGCACGGCCGGGGCGGATGTCGCCGACGTCCTTGCGCAGCTGCTCGGCGCTGAGCACGCCCTGGCGGGCGAGCTGCGGCAGCAGCGGCTGGGCATCGGTGTACGAGCCGTGGCGGGAGCCGGTGAGAGTGACGTCGGCGCGCCAGCCGGTGCTGTGCTGCCACAGGGCGTTCCAGCCGGGCTGGTCGCGGTAGCCGCCGGAGTCCTCCCCACCGGTGCCCATCAGCAGGAACGGACGGTTCAGACCGTCCTCGGCGACGCTGGGCAGGAGGACGCCGGTGTGGCCGTCGGGGCCGGGGAAGTGCATCTGCCCGTCCATGTTGATCCCGGCCGCGATCCGCGGGTCGTCGTGCATGGCCTGGAGCGCGGTGAAGCCGCCCGCCGACTGGCCGACCATGCCGATCCGGCCGAGGTCGAGCGCCCCGGCCACCCCGGCGGGCAGGCCCGGCCGCGCGCCCAGGCCGGCGAGCCGGTCCAGGACGAAGCGGGTGTCGGCGACCCGGGTGTCCATCGCCTTGCGCAGCACCGCGCCGATGTCCAGGCCGGGCCGACCGAGCATGCCGGGGAGCACCGAGGTGGCCAGGTCGCCGCCGGGGAAGGCGACTTCGGAGGCCTCGTAGGTGTGGTCGACGGTGACCACCACGTAGCCGCGCGAGGCGAGGTCCTCGACCAGCGCCGTCCCCCAGGTCCGCGGGTCGCCGAGGCCGGGCGAGTACAGCACGACCGGGCGCGGGCCGCCGGGCAGTGCCGGGGCGTCCTTGCGCGCGTGGGTGCGGATGGCCGACCAGTCGGTGCGGCCGGGCTCGGTGCCGTAGTTGAGCAGGCCGACGCCGTCCGGGCCGTCGAAGTGCCGGCCGGCGGCGGGCTCCATGTACGGGGCCCGCTCGTCGCCGGAGGCCGGGTGGGAGGTCGGGTACCAGAGGCTGATCATCAGCTCGCGCCGCTGCCCGGGGTGCCAGGGGTCCTCCCGTCCGGTGTCGGTGAGGTGCAGCGCGGTGGTCCCGATCGGGTACGGCCCGCTGGGCTCGGGCAGCCAGGCCCGGGCCTGCCGCCCGGGGCCCGCGTCCCCCGGCGCCACCGCTCCCACGGCCGTACCGATCGTGCCCACCGCCGTTGCCGCCGCCAGCACCACCGCCGCCACGGCCCGTCCCGGAATGCCCATCATGTCCTCCGTGCTCCGATCGATCGAACACGCAGGACACTACGGTCGGGAACGGGCCGCGGCCGTCATACCAGAGGGCCAACACGTCCCTGAATACCCGGGTATGACACCCCTACGGGTCAGCGCCGGTACTTGCGCAGCTCCCTCCGGGCCAGCGAGCGCTTGTGCACCTCGTCGGGGCCGTCGGCCAGCCGCAGGGTGCGGTTGCCGGCCCAGAGCTGGGCGAGCGGGGTGTCCTGGCTGACGCCGGCGGCGCCGTGGGCCTGGACGGCCTTGTCGAGGATCCACTCGACGGTGCGCGGGGTGGCGATCTTGATCGCCTGGATCTCGGTGTGCGCACCGCGGTTGCCGACGGTGTCCATCAGCCAGGCGGTCTTCAGCACCAGCAGCCGCAGCTGCTCGATCCGCACCCGGGACTCGGCGATCCAGTCCTGCACCACGCCCTGCTCGGCCAGCGGCTTCCCGAACGCCACCCGTTCGTCGGCCCGGCGGCACATCAGTTCCAGCGCCCGCTCGGCGATGCCGATGGCGCGCATGCAGTGGTGGATGCGGCCGGGGCCGAGCCGGGCCTGGGCGATGGCGAAGCCCGTACCCTCCTCGCCGATCAGGTTCTCCACCGGGACGCGGACGTCCTCGAACAGCACCTCGGCGTGGCCGCCGTGATCGGCGTCGTCGTACCCGAAGACCGTCATGCCGCGCCGCACGGTCACGCCCGGGGTGTCGCGCGGGACGAGCACCATGCTCTGCTGCCGGTGGGGTTCGGCGGCGGGGTCGGTCTTGCCCATCACGATGAGGATCCGGCAGTCGGGGTTCATCGCCCCGGTGATGTACCACTTGCGGCCGTTGACGACGTACTCCTCGCCGTCCCGCTCGATCCGGGTGGCGATGTTGGTGGCGTCCGAGGAGGCCACCTCGGGCTCGGTCATCGCGAAGGCCGAGCGGATCGCGCCGTCCAGCAGCGGGCGCAGCCAGCGCTCGCGCTGCTCGGCGCTGCCGAACTGGGCGAGCAGCTCCATGTTTCCGGTGTCGGGCGCCGCGCAGTTGAGCGCGGGCGGGGCCAACTGGACGCTGCGGCCGGTGATTTCGGCGAGCGGGGCGTACTGGAGGTTGGTCAGGCCGGCGCCGAGCCCGCCGGGGAGGAAGAGATTCCAGAGCCCCTGCTTGCGGGCCTCGGCCTGGAGGTCGGCGACGACCGGGGGGACGGCCCACCGGTCGCGGGCCGGGTCGGCGTGTCGGGCCGCGAGCTGGGCGGCGAGGACGGGCTCGGCGGGGTACACGTGCTCGTCCATGAAGCCGAGCAGCTGCTCGCGGAGCTCGTTCGTCCGGGCGTCGTAGGCGAAGTCCATCGGGTTCTCAGCTCTCCTTGAGGGTGCTCAGGCCGTGCCGGGCGAGGATCGGGGCCATCTCGCCGGCGCGCTCGAAGCCGGCGCCCAGGGTGCGGCCCTGCCGGAAGCGGAAGTGGATGCCCTCGGCGACGGCGGCGAGCTTGAACGAGGCGAAGGCGACGTACCAGTCGAGGTCCTCCGCCCGGCGGCCGGTCGCGTCGGCGTAGGAGGAGACGATCTCGTCGGGCTTCGGGAAGCCGGGGGCGGTCATGGCGGAGGGGATGATGCCGCCGCCGACGCCGGCGAGTTCGGTGTACATCACCAGCAGGCCGACGTCGGTGAGCGGGTCGCCGAGGGTGGACATCTCCCAGTCCAGGACGGCGGCGATGGTGTCGTCCGCGTCGACCAGGACGTTGTCGAGCCGGTAGTCGCCGTGCACGAGCGCGGGCGCGGGCGAGACCGGCAGCCGCTCGGCGAGCCCGGCGCGCAGGCGGTCGAGGTCGGGCAGGTCGCGGCTGCGGGAGGCCTCCAACTGCTTCGACCAGCGGCGCAGCTGGCGCTCCAGGTAGCCCTCCGGGCGGCCGAAGTCGGCGAGACCGACGGCGGCGGGGTCGATCCCGTGCAGGGTGGCGAGGGTGTCGACCAGCCTGCACCCGAGCGCGTGCACCCGCCGTTCGCCGAGGGCGGCCAGCGGGGCGGCGTCCCGATGGGCGGTGCCGGGGACGTACTCCATCAGGTACCAGGGGGCGCCGAGGGTGTCGGTGTCCGGGTCGAGCAGCAGGGTGCGGGGGACGGGGACACCGGTGCCGTGCAGCGCGGTCATCACCCGGTACTCGCGGCCCATGTCGTGCGCGGTGGCGAGGACGTGCCCGAGCGGCGGGCGCCGGAGGACCGCGCGGGAGGAGCCGTCGCTCAGCACGTACGTGAGGTTCGAGCGGCCCCCCTCGATGAGCTCGGCCCGCAGCGGCCCCTGGCCCTGGCCCTCGCCCCGGTCCTGGCCCTGGCCCTCGCCCCGGTCCTGGAGGACGCCGGGCAGCTCGCGGTCCAGGTGGGCCCGGAGGCGGGCCAGGTCCAGGCCTGGCGGGTCGACGGGGGTCTCGGCCATCGGGCGGCTCCTCGGGGAAGCGGATCATTGACTAAGCGCTTGCTTAGCATTCAACCGCGGGAGGCCCGTGTCAATGCCCGCAACGCCACGAGCCCCCGAGCTGTGCGGCTCGGGGGCTCGCCAGGGCGGCCGACCGCCGGTCACCTGCCGCCGGCGTGGGCGAGCGCGCTGGGGGCCAGGCGGCCGACGATCGCCGGGGCCTCCCGGACGAGAGCGTCCGTGGTCAGCGCCTCCACCATGAACAGCGCGAAGTCCACCCGGCGCGTCAGGTTGCTCGCCAGCACCGGGTCTCCCACGTGCCGGCTCCACACCGGCAGGCCCTGGCTCTCGCCCTCCTCCAGGTCGCTGCCGCGCACCACGGTCCACCGGGTGTCGCTGGCGAACACCCGCCGGCATGCCTCCACCTGGTCGTCGACCTCGACCGCGCGGACGAGCCTGCCCAGCACGGTGGCGATCCGCAGGCCCAGGGTGAACATCCGCGAGTACCGGTCCTTGCCGTCGCGGGTGATGTGCCAGCCGCAGGAGAACACCAGGCGCGCGCCCGGCCGGGCGTGGTCGAGGACCGCCTGCGCCGTACCGGACGCGTACTGCCGCACGCCCCAGGGCGCCAGCACCGTCAGCACCCCGTCGCACCCGGCGACCGCCCGGCGGATCACCTCCGGGTCGTTCGTCGCCCCGGGGACGACGGTGATCCGCCCCTCGAACGCGGCCAGCTTCGGCACGCTGCCCTCCCGGCAGACGCCGACCACCTCGTAGCCGCGTTCCAGCGCGTGTCCGACCATGTACTGCCCCAGCTTCCCCGAAGCCCCGATGATGCAGACCTTCTCCACGTGATCCTTGCCCATGGCGCAGCCCCTTCGCGGACAGGCGACCTTACGATGCAAGGCACGTTAGCCTTACACTGTAAGGCAGTCAATGGACCTGAAGGAGGGGCCGCATGCCCGAGGGAGGCAAGGGCCGGCGCGGGACACCGGCCCGCGCGCCACTGAGTCGTGAGCGCGTGATCCGGGCGGCGGTGGAGGTGGCGGACGAGAAGGGGTCCGCCGCGCTCACCATGCGGGCCGTCGCCGGGCCACTGGGGGTCGAGGCGATGTCGCTCTACCACCACGTGGCAGGCCGGGAGGACATCCTCGACGGCATGGTGGACGCGGTGTTCGGCGAGATCGAGCTCCCGCCGCACGACACCGACTGGAAGAGCGCCATGCGTCGGCGCGCGGTCTCCGCGCGTGCCGCCCTCCTGCGCCACCCGTGGGCGATCGGCCTCATGGACTCCCGCACCCGGCCCGGCCCGGCGACCCTGCGCCACCACGACGCCGTCATCGGCGCGCTGCGCAACGGCGGATTCTCCGTGCCGATGACCGCACACGCGGTCTCGCTGATCGACAGCTACCTGTACGGCTTCGTGCTCCAGGAAGTCGGCCTGCCGTTCAAGGGCGGGGCGGAGTCGGCCGAGGTCACGGGCGCCATCCTGAGCGGGATGCCCGCCGGCGCCTACCCCCACCTCGCCGAGCTGGCCACCGAACACGTTCTCAAGCCCGGCTACGACTATGCCGACGAGTTCGCCTTCGGCCTCGCCCTCGTCCTCGACGCCCTCCACCCGGACGCCGTCTGATCGGCTCTGGTCGTCAGACACGCCCTGGACCCTCGCGGCCGCCGACACCTTCCGCCGGAGCCCCTCGTCACGCCATCCGCCGCCCGACACAAGGGAGTTGCTCCCGACCCCCTCCCCCGCCGCGGTCGCACCGGCCCTGCCTCGACAGAGGTCGATCAAAAGTGTTCTGATGATCACTTCCATCGATCGTCTTCTGAACACTGCCTGATCGAAGATCAGAGAAATGGGGTCCGGTGCGGACTGCTCGCGGCTCGGCCATCCTGCTGGCGATGGGGGTCCTCGGGGCCTCCACCCTGGCGACGGGATGCTCCGCCACGCAGGGCAGACCCACGGCCGCCACCGGCACCACCCCGTCCGACCCCGCCCCGAGCGCCACCACCGAGGCCCCCGCTCCGCCGCCACCCGCCCCCACGCCCACCCCCACCTGGGACGGCCAGGTCAAGGTGCTCGGCGACGGCTCCACCTCCTACACCGGCCCGCAGCCCAAGCAGCCCACGCCCGAGAAACTCAAGCCCGGCGAGAAACCGCCGCAGTTCGTCGTCTTCTCCTGGGACGGCGCCCTGGAGGGCGACGACCGCCAGTTCTCCCACTTCCGCAAGCTCGGCGTGGAGAACAACGCCCAGATGACCTTCTTCCTGAGCGGCCTCTACACCCTCCCCAAGTCCAAGAGCACGCTCTACAAGCCACCGCAGCACAAGCCCGGCGACGCCTCCATCGACTACGCCACCGACCCCCACATCAAGGACACCCTGGAACAGCTGCGCCTGGCCTGGCAGGACGGCAACGAGATCGGCACCCACTTCAACGGGCACTTCTGCAACGCCAAGGGCGGCGGCGAGTGGAGCACCGAGGAATGGAAGAGCGAACTCGACCAGGCGATCTCCTTCGTCACCAACTGGAAGACCAACACCGGCTTCAAGGACATACCGCCGCTCCCCTTCGACTACACCAAGGAGCTGGTCGGCGGCCGCGCCCCCTGCCTGGAGGGCCAGAAGAACCTGCTCCCGGCCGAAAAGGCGGCGGGCTTCCGCTACGACGCCAGCTCCCCCGGCGAGTTCCAGGTCTGGCCGGTCAAGAAGGAGGGCGTCTGGAACTTCCCGCTGCAGATGCTCCCCTACCCCGGCAGGTCGACCCAGAGCCTCTCGATGGACTTCAACTTCCTGGCCAACCAGTCCGGGAACACCACCAACGGTGACCCCAAGAAGTTCGAGACCTGGGAGAAGGAGACCCGCGACAGCTACCTGGCCGGCTTCGAACGCGTCTACAACGGCAGCCGGGCCCCGCTCTTCATCGGCAACCACTTCGAGTCCTGGAACGGCGGCATCTACATGCAGGCCATCGAGGACGTGATGAAGAAAGTCTGCAAGCGCGACGGCGTCCGCTGCGTCTCCTTCCGCCAGGTCGCCGACTGGCTCGACGCCCAGGACCCCAAGGTCCTCGACCAACTCCGCCAACTCGACCCCGCCCAGCCGGCCGACTGGTCCCGCCTGGTCAAGTGACCGGGCGGGACCGCCGGACCGCCGCAAGGAGGAGGCGCACCCCCGCCGTTCGGGGCGTGGGTGGGGGCACGAACCACGTGTTAGTTTCCCGGCATGGGGCGACATGGGGCTCGTGGGGTGGCGGCACGGTCGGCGGTCGAGGGGATACGAGAACTCGCGGGGACGGGGCTGACGGCGCCGGAGGTCTTCCGGCGTGCGGATGAACTGCTGCGCCCGGTGCTGGAGTTCGACGCGGTGTGCTGGCACACCGCGGACCCCGCCACCGGGCTGGTGAACTCGGTGCAGAGCGAGGACCTCACCCTCGACGAGTTCGAGCACGCCGTACGCCTTGAGGTGTGGGCGGACGACGTCGCGACCTTTCCCAAGATCCGGCGCAGCGGGGTGCAGGCCGAGACGCTGAGCCGGGCGACCCGGGGGCGGATCGAGGAGAGCGTGCGGTTCCGGGAGCAGGTGGCGCCCGCCGGGTTCGGGGACGAGTTGCGGGCGGTGTTCGACGCGGCGGGCGGCATGTGGGGGTGTGCGGCGTTCCTGCGGGCCCCGGACCGCGGCCCGTACCTGGAGGGCCAGCGGAAGCTCGCCGATGCGGCCGCCCGGCATCTGGGCCATGCGCTGAGGGCGTGCCACGTGCCGGCCGGGGCGCCGGTGGAGGCGGATCCCGGGCCTGCGGTGCTGGTGCTCGACCGCCACAACCGGCTGCAGGCCCTGTCCGGGCCGGCCGAGGAACTGCTCGCCCGGCTGGCCGACCCGACGCCGTCCTCGCTCGCCGTCCCGACCAGTGTCGCGATGGCCGCCGAGCAGGCCCGCCGGGTGGCGCACGGGCTGCCCGCGCCGCAGACGCCGGTACGGGTGCGGACCCGGGACGACCGTTGGTACCTGCTGCACGGTTCCGCCCTGCGCGGGAGCGACGGGGCGGCGAACGCGGTGACGGTGGTGGCCTCGCCCGCCTCGCCGGCCGAGGTGATGCCGCTCCACCTGGCCGCGTTCGGGCTGACCGCCCGCGAGCAGGAGGTGGCCTTGCTGCTGGTGCGCGGCGGTGACACCCGGGACGTGTCCCGCCTGCTCGCGATGAAGCCGTACACGGTGCAGGACCACCTGAAGTCGGTGTTCACCAAGACCGGCGTGGGCAGCCGCCGCGAGCTGATCGCGCGGATCATGCTCGGCGAGGGGCGCCGCTGACCCGCCGGACGGCGGCGCCCTCCCGACCGCCTCGCGGGGCGGTCGGGAGGGCGCTCCGGCAGACGCGCGGGCGGAGGCGTCAGCCCCAGTTGCCCACCAGCGGGACGTCGCCCGGGTTGCCGAACTTCTTGCTGTAGATCACCAGGTCGGAGTTCTCGGCGGCCCCGTGGAAACTCTGGTCGCCGGGCCGGTAGACGCCGATGGTCTCCTTGCCGGTGCCGTCCCAGTCGCCCTTGATCGGGATGTCGCCGGGGTTGCCGAACCGGACGCCCGGCCGCGGGTGCTCCGTCCGGTTGGAGTCGTTCAGGTAGAAGGTCTGGGTCTGCGGGTCGTAGACGCCGACAGTGGTCGTGCCGTTGCCGTCCCAGTCGCCGACCAGCGGCTTCCAGCCCTCGTTGCCCAGCTTGATCCGGTACGTGATGGTGGAGTTGTCGTCGGACAGGTAGAAGTACTGGTCGCTGGGCCGGTAGACGCCGACCGTGGTCCGTCCCTGCCCGCTCCAGTCGCCGACCAGCGGGATGTCACCGGGGACCCCGAAGGGGAAGGTGGCGGCCACGGTGGTGTTGTCGTTCGACAGCTGGAAGGTCGAGGTGCCGGGGTGGTAGACGCCGATGGTGTCGGTGCCGGGACCGTTCCAGTGGCCGGTCAGCGGGACGGCGTCGCCGCCGCCGAACCCGGTCCGGCCGGTGTACCAGCCGTTGTGGGCGGCCTCGCCGAAACCGGCGTCCGACGGCCGGTACACGCCCACCGAGGCGGGTGCCGGCGTGGGCGTGGCGTTGACCACGGCGCTGCCGATCCGCTGCTGGGCCGCGACGGTCAGCGGCACCTTGGTCGGCTGGTCCGGGCCGAGCCAGCGGAAGTTCTGCAGGTAGACGACCCGGGGGTCCTGCGCGGCGATCGCGCGGTACTCGGCGTTGTACGCCGCGATGTCCGCGTCGGTCCTGCCGGAGTAGCAGCCGTCGGCGACGCCCTGCTCGTTGGTGGACTCCGGGAAGAGCATCAGGTGCTGGTCGGGCGAGGAGAGGAAGGTCTTCAGGTTCGCCAGCCGCCACTGGATCTCGCCGCGGCCCACGCAGTAGTAGTCGAAGCCGACGATGTCGACCTCGGGCGGGATCGGCGCGGTCTGCTCGGCGTTCCAGCGGTCGAGGCTCATGATCAGCGTCTTGTCCGGGAACGCGGCCCTGATCTGCTTCGCCTGCGTCTTGACCTGGTCCTCGTTCAGGCCGTGCGAGTAGGCCTCGTCCGTCATGTCGACGGCGGCGATCTTGTCGATGTTCGATCCGATGCGCCGCACCAGGTCGAGCAGGTTCTGCGCGGCGTTCGGGTTCGGGGTGACCTGCCAGTCACCCGGCGAGCGCGGGATCACCGTCTCCTGGTTGAGGTCGATCACGCAGGAGGCCGGCAGGCACTGGTCCAGGAACTCCAGGCGGGGGTCCTGGTCGCGCAGGTAGTTGTTGAAGTTGGTCCACTGCGCCACCTCCGGCGCGTGGTTGGCGCCGTTGTTCGGCCAGTTCGGGTCCCGGATGTCGAAGAACCCGTAGTAGCCGAGCCCGCCCAGCATGGAGACCCGCAGGTCGTCCATGGTGGTGACCCGGCCGGCCGCCGAGTGGTGGGCGCCGAGCGAGACGTAGCCGTCGCGCGGCAGTCGGGCGGCGGTGCGGCCGGAGAAGACCGTGGCGCCGTTGACCCGCACGGTCGCCTGCTGCCTGTCGCCGGTCGCCAGCGCGACCGACACCTCGTAGGAGCCCGCCGCGGGTACGGCGGTCAGGGCGGTCGGCGTGCCGCCCTGGAAGAGCGTCAGCCCGCCGTCGGCCTGGACGCGCAGGCCGAGCGCGACGTCCTCGGCGTCCACGGCGCCCGTGCCGCCCGAGGCGTTGCTGACGGCGAGGGAGGCCCAGTCCTGGCCGGTGGTGGCGCCGACGACCGGGGTCAGGACGGCGTGCACCGTGTAGGCGCCGCTCCGGACGTCCGAGGTGGCCGGCTTGTTCAGGCGAACCGCCGAGGTGCCCTTGGGGAACGACAGCACGTTCGGCTGGGCCGGGCTGTTGACCTGCACCGAGCCCGCCGGCGGGTCGAGCGCCAGGCCCTTGACACCGGAGACGGCGGTGTAGCCGGCGGAGATCAGGCTCGGCTGGCGGGCGCCGAGGTCCTGGTTGAGCCCGAAGTCGGCGGTGGCGTTGGGCGCGCCGTCGAAGGTGTCGACGAGCGGCTTGGCGCTGCGGGTGGCGCTGGTGTCGATCCGGCTGACGTTCAGGCCGTGGCCGTCGCCGTCGCCGAAGGTGGTGACGCGGTTCGGGTCGGAGAGGTAGGCGCCGAGGTAGAGGAACTCGCTGCCCGGCCAGCGGGTCACCCCGGCCGGCGCGGAGACGGTGAACGGGGTGCCGTTCACCGTCAGCGTGACGGCGCGGTCGGCGCCGGTGGAGACGGTGAGCGCGACGGCGTACTGCGCCGTGGGTGCCACCGAACCGGTCCAGAAGGGCGTCTCGCCGCCCCCGCCGTGGAAGAGGGCGAGCTCGCCGCGCGCGTTGACGGTCAGGCCGAGGTCGACGTCGCCGCCGGTGACGTAGCCGTTGCCGCGGTGGCTGCGGCTCAGCACGATCGAGCCCCAGTCCTTGCTGCCGGTGTCGCCGACGACCGGGTCGATCACCGTCGAGACGGTGTAGTGGCCGCTGCGGTCCGCGACGGCCGGCGCGCCCAGCATGACTGCGGAGACGCCCTTGGCGAACAGCAGCTTGTTCGGGTGGTCCGGGTGGCTGGTCTGGACGAACCACTGGTCGGGCGCGACCGAGGTGTCCCAGCGGCCGGAGACCCGGGTGTAGGAGATCCCGTGCTGCCCGGCCGGCGGCGACTGCCGGGCGTCGATCCCGACGTTCAGCCCGTACAGCGGGTCGGTGTCCTGGGACGGGTCCAGCCGGAAGGTGTCCGCGAAGGCGCGCGTCGTGTCGAGGTCCACCGGCGTCGGCCCGGACCCGTCACCGGCCGGTGCGACGGCAACCGGTGCGGCGCCGGCCGGTGCGACGGCAGCCGGTGCGGCGCCGGCCGTGGTGGGGGCGAGGCCCGCGGGCAGCAGCGCCAGCGCGAGCGCCGAGGCGCCGGCCAGCAGCCCGCGGCGCGGGCGTTGAGTGAGTATCACCGAGTCTTCGTCTCCCGGTCGTCGAATCGGCGGCGCGGGCGTGCGTCGCCGAAGGGAGCGGACACGGCTGTGTCGTACCAGCTCGGCGCACTTCCCCCCGGGCCGGGATCATAGGGGGTGGATACGAACGGCCGTGCCACAGCCCCGCTCCGGCGGGCGGTCGTTCGCCCCCGACCTCACGGGAGGACGGCGGCGGACGGCGGCAGGTGGCCGACGGGCAGGCGGGGGTCGGCGCGCAGCCAGTGCGGCCCCGTGGTCCAGCCGAGGAGCACCCGGCCCGCCCCCTCGTCCGGCGAGCCCCCGGCGGCGGCCCGGCGCAGGCCGGTCAGGGCCGGGGCGAGGCGGGCGGCGACGTGCGCGGGATGGCGGGCGGCCTCCGCGTCCAGGCCGGCGATGGTCCGCGCCCGCTCCTCCGGTACGCACAGCGAGAGGTGGAAGACCATCTGCCGCCACGCGTACGCCGCGTCCTTGATCGCGGCGAGCGGGCGCGGGTTGCCGTGGACGCGGGCCGTCCGGCGGCAGACGGTGGTGAAGGCGCGGCGGGCGAGGTCGTCCCAGCCGGGGCTCGGACGGATGCCGACGCGGGCCACCAGGACGGCGAGGTTGTGGGTGGTGAGGATCTGGGCCTGCTCGACGACCTTGCCGTTGGCGGCGACCGACCGGGCCGGGCCCGGCCCGGCGCGCCCCGTGCACAGCTCGGCGAACCGCGCCGTCCCCGTGTCCGTCCCCGCGAGCCCGCGCAGCGCCGCGAAGTCGATGCCGTAGTAGCGCTCGTACAGCGTGCCGCCGAGCAGTTCCGCGGCGACGCCCGCCGCCGCGAGGAACTTCGGGGTGAACCTGCCGACGAAGATGTCCGCCGCCAACTCCTCCACCAGCGGCGCGTCGAGCCCCGACTGGCGGGCGAGCACCGCGAGTTCGCGGACGAGCGCGTTGGGCAGCAGCGTGCCGGGGAACGCCTGGACGGCCAGTTCGCCGAGCCGGCGCAGGGCGGTGAGCGCGGGCCCGCGGCCGTCCTCGTCGGAGCGGTGCGCCGCCACCGCCCGTACCCAGGGCAGTTCGTCGACCCGCACCTGTGCGGCGAGGTTCAGCAGGAGCAGCGAGCGGCGGTTGCGGAACGCCCGGTAGTTCGCGGCGGCGAGGGTGCGCAGTGCCGCGTCCGGACAGGCCTCGACGCCGGTGGCGGCGACGAGTTGCGGGACGAGTCCGGCCAGGACTTCGGCCGAGGGCACGACGCCCCGCTCCACCAGGGTGCCGATCGGGGCGCTCAGGGTGGCTTCCACGAGGTGGCGGACCGGCGCGGGAACCGGGGTGCCCGCGGGCAGTCCGGTCTCCGCCGCCTCGGCGGCGGAGACGTCGGCGACCAGCGGTCCGACCTCGGCGGCGCCCGTCTCCTGGGGCTGTACGGCGAGCCGGCGCAGCACGAGCTGGGCGAGGTCGTGGTGCGAGGGCCGCGCCGCCTGGACGGCCTGGCGGGCGCGCAGTTCGGTGTGCGCGGCCGATCCCGGCCGGCCGCGGCGGCGCACCATGGAGTCCACCGCGTGCCGCAGCAGTCCCAGCCGGCGGGCGTCCAGCGGCCGGCCGGCGACGGCCTCCTCCAGGGCGCCGCGCAGGATGCCGAGGTTCTCCTTCGGGTCGCGGTGCTTGGTGCAGCGGGTGTGGGCTGCGGCGAGTTCCCCGTACTGGCGCAGCAGCAGCGCGCCGCGCTCCCGCCAGGGGCCGTCGGGTACGCCCGCCGGTATCCGTCCGGCGTCGCCGGTGGTCTTCGGGTCGACGGCCCCCGGGTCGGGGGTCTCCACGCCGGTGGCCTCCGGGTCGGCGGCCTCCAGCCAGTGGGCAAGCAGCCGGTCGCCGAAGGGCTGCCAGACGGCGAGGGCCTCGCGCTGCGCCTCCACGGCGGCGTTCGGCCGGCGGCCGACGAGGGAGTCGACGGCGTCGCCGACGGTGTGCCGGTGCACCGCCTCGGGGTCCGGTGCGGGCAGCGCGGAGGGCCGGGGTGTGAAGCGCAGCCGGGAGGCGAACGGTTCGAGGGTGTCGACGAGGTCGAGCGCGGCGGCCGTGTCCCCGGCCCGGACCAGCCAGGCGACCGTCAGCAGCGCCGCCTCCTCGGGCACCGCGACCTCGTAGCGGCCGCTGTCGAGCAGCTCGTACAGCCGCGCCAGGCCGGGCTCGGTGAGGCAGTGGGCGAAGAGGGCCCGGCGGTCGCCCGGCACCCCGGCGAGGGCCGCGGCCTCGCGCTCGTACGGCTGGAGCGGCCCCTCGGCACTCGCGGCGGAGGTGGCGAAGCCGCCGCGGACGACCTCGGGCGTCACCCAGGCGGGCAGCCCGGGGAGCGGGGTGCGTGAGCCGATGGCCGACCGCCCGGCGGCGGCACCGGCGAGTACGGCGCGCCAGCGGTCGGCGCGGGCCGCGGCACGGCGGCGGGTCTCTCCGTCGGAGTGGGTCAGCGCGGTGAGCAGCGCCCGGGCCAACTGGTGCTGCGGGTACGGCACGGACACCCCGGCCCCGGTGGAGTGCTGCTGATCAGCGTCGTCGTCCATAAGCCGACGTGGCAGGTTCCGCCCCTGCGCCCTCCGGGTCTCAAGCCCGGTGCTCTCCTGCTGAGCTACACGCCGTCGGGCGTGACACTAGACGTTCGGCCCGCGCGGACACAACGCGCTTTCCGTCACCGCCGGCACATCCACCGCCGGCACGTCCACCGCCTCCGACGCAACGGGCGCGCCTGCGGCCGCGGCCGCCGCCGGAACGGCCGTGCTCCCGAACTTCGTCGGCATGGGGCCGCAGTCCGCCCAGGACACCGCGCAGGGCGCCGGGTTCTTCCTCCTGACCAGTCACGACGCGCTCGGTCGCGACCGCAACCAGATCCTGGCCGCAACTGGAAGGTCCGCGCGCAGAACCCGGCCCCGGGCAGCCACCCCACCGGTACGAGGATCGACATGGGGGCGGTGAAGCTGGAGGAGAACTGCCCCGCCCAGGACCAGGGCGCCAACGGGCCCGCCAAGGCCGGATCCACCATGCCCGACTTCAAGGGCAAGGCCGTCTCGGTGGTGCGGGATTCGCTGCCGGGCAACACGTCCCTCAGCGCCAAGGACGCCGGCCCGAAGAACCGCGCCGTCCTGGTGCAGTCGAACTGGCAGGTGTGCGGCCAGGATCCGGCTCCGGGCGCCGCCCTCGCCGGTCAGCCGGTCAGCCGGTCAGTGTGACGGCCGTGAAGTTCGGCGAGACCTGCCCGTAGCGGCCGGGCCCACCGGAATGCGATCGATCGTTTTCGGTCAGGTACAAAAATCCACCGATGAGGATCTATCAGCGGCCTGATCACCGCCACTAGGGTGCGGCGCATCCCCGTTGTTACGCCCTCCCGCGCCGTGCCCACGGCGGGGAGACGACCGATCGGAACGGTGTCGCCGTGACCAGGATCCTCCGCAAGCTGATGACCCGCACGGGACGGGCCGCCGCCACGGTCGCCGTCCTCGCGGCCGCGCTCACCGGCACGACGGCCGCCGGCACGGCCTCCGCGGCCGGCGGCTGGAGCTGCTCCGGGGCGCCCGTCCCGGCCGGCTACGTCATCACCATGTACAACGCCGGCGGCTGCAACAACCACGGCTCGTGGTACCAGCAGCCCGCCCAGAACCGGCTGTGGACCTGCTCCGGCTCGCCCATCGTCTCCGGCTACGTGCTGACGAACTACGACGTCAAGGGCTGCAGCGGCGTCGGCGCCTGGTTCCACGAGCAGGTCCGCAACGGCATCTGGACCTGCCCGTACTCGCCGATCCCGGCGGGCTACCGCAGCACCACCTACGACGCCCGCGGCTGCAGCGGCCTCGGCGCCTGGCTCACCGTCAAGATCTGAGCGCACCCGTACGG